>JBFELD010000280.1:0-4086 GCA_041552375.1 Kiloniellaceae bacterium
GAGAGCACGCGGTCCTGATGAACAGCGATAGTCCAAAGCCTAAAAAACTTCTGATCATCGGTCTCGACGCGGCCGAGCCCGGCTTGGTGGAAAAGTGGATAGACGAGGGGGCTCTTCCAACGCTGCGAAAGCTGCGCGAGCAATCCGCTTTCGGCAGGCTCAAATCAAGCGCGGATTGGCTTGCCGGATCGCCGTGGCCCACATTCTATACGGGCACCCACCCCGCCGAACATGGTCTCTACCATGCCATGCAATGGCGCTCTGAGATCATGGCGCCGTCGCGGCCGGCACCCGACTGGCTGAACTTGGCTCCGTTCTGGCGCTCCCTTCCGCATATGGGACGAGAAGTCGTCGCCCTGGACATGCCCATGACGTACGCACCGGACGCGTACGGGGGTACGGAATTATGTGGTTGGGCGACACACGACCTTTTGGCCCCGCCCGCCGCCGAACCGGAAGGTCTGATGACCTGGGCGGAAAAGACCGTCGGTCCGCGCATCATCTCGGATGAAGTTTACGGCCCGCAGCGGGTGCAACCGCTCCTTACGCTGCGGGATGAATTGATCTCCGCCACCGGCCAGTTGTCCAAGCTCGCTATCGCCATGATGGCGGAGTTCCGATGGGATCTCTTCTGCGTCGGGTTTGGGGCCTTGCACCGTGGCGGTCACAAACTCTGGGACCTCTCCGGCACCACGGGTGCGGTGAGCGAAACCGAGACCGCCGAGTTTTCAAAGGCCCTTCAAGAGGTCTACACGGCGTGTGATGCCGCCATCGGAGCTCTCCTGGACCATGTTGATCCCGAGACGTCGGTTTTGGTCTTCTCGCTTCACGGCATGGGCCCCAACTCAAGCCACATCGACATGCTGCCCGAAATGTTGCGGCGCATCATTGCCGGCGGAAATGGCGCGGCGGACACGCAAAGGTCCTCTCTCGGCCTGTTGAAACGGCTCCGTAATGCACTGCCGATCGAAGTTCGAAGTGCGATCAAGGATAGGCTCCCCCTCGCCATTCAAGATCGGCTAACGTCGTTCTGGCGATTGGGAGGGACCGACTGGGCTCGCACGCAGGCCTTTGCGGCTATCGCCGATCTGCAAGGTTATGTCCGCATCAATCTCGAGGGGAGAGAAGCGGCGGGGATCGTTGAGCCCGGCCTGCCGTTCGAGAATCTCTGCCGGAAGATCGAGGACGGATTAAGGACCTTCGCCGATGCCGACAGCGGTGCGCCCATCGTTCATGACGTGAAGAGAAGTGCTGACCTCTATCCCGAGGGATCGAGGCGAGAACGGCTACCGGATATTCTTGTCCAGTGGCGGCACGCGCCGGCGGCGGCGCACCGCGCGATCGTGTCGGAAGAGTTCGGAACGATCACCAGGCCGCACCCTGGATTGAACGCCGATGGCCGCAGCGGCAATCACCGGCCTGAGGGATTTTACCTGCTGAGGGATCCACGGATAGGGTCCGGGCCGTTGAGAGAAGGTGCGCATATATTGGATCTTGCCCCGACCATCTTGCGGTTGATGTCCTTGGACCCGCCCGCTCATCTGCAAGGCAGGCCGCTCTTTTAAGCTGTGGATGGGCGACAGTCATTGATTGCTGTTGCGGGCTGATTTGAGATCTTCCGGAGCGAGGGCCGATTTACGAGCGCGCTAGGTGACCGCATCCGATGGCATGCGTCCGGCCGACGTTTGTGCCCTCGACTCAGTCGAGCAGCCCTCTTAGGTGCCGGTTGACCTCGGGACTATGGTGCCGCGCCACCTTGTCGCTTGGCGCCAGAGGTTCGTCGTAGAAGAACGCCGGAAGCTCGTCGTCCTCCTCGGTGAAACCGGCCTGCCGATTGAATTCCCACTCCATGCGCAGGGTCTCACGGCCCAGAGCGGCGATGAAGGAGGGGGTGAGGTCGGTGCCATGGGCGTCGTTGAGCGCGTTGATGACCAGCTCGGCACTGACGTTGGTGACCGACCGTCCGAAGATGCAGAGCCCCAGGCTATCTGCCGCCGCGCAGGCGATCTGGGATTCCAGGCTGGCCTCGACCAGATCCTCCGTCGTCTTGTCCGTGCAGTCGTAGGTCGGCAAGTTGCCCGTGGTGTGGTCTGCGCCCTGTGCCGTTACCATCATCGAGATGCCCGTCACCTCGATCACGCGGGGGTCGTAGGCGCTAATGCCTTGCTTTTTGATGACGGGGACGCGCGCGGCGCCGTAGTGCGCGCCGACGCGGGCGGTGCCTTGGGCGAGGATCCGGCCCCGTTCGTTGCCGGCGCGGATGTCCTCCAGGGCCGCGCGCATGAAGGAGGGCTCGCCGAACGCCCCCTCGCCCAGCTCCATCAGAACTCCGAGCAAGGCGCCGATTTCGATCGTGTCGACGCCCAAATCGTTGGCCACGTGATTGAGCCTCGCCACGTCATCGGGGTCGGTGAGGCCGCAGTTGCTGCCCATCAGGCCGAGCGTTTCGTATTCGAGGGGTGAGACGATCTCCTCGCCCGCCGCGTCCGCATAGATGTTGGAGCATTTGATCAGGCAGCCGGGCATGCAGGCGTGCGATGTTTCGCCGCCGCGGGCGACGTTCTGGTCGTGGATGAAGGTGCCGCCCAGCTGCAAAGGCCCTTCGCTGGAATCCACCAAGGTGCCGGAGCTGAAGTTCCGTGTAGGCAGGCCGCCCACCTGATTGGTGAAATCGCCGACCATGGCCGTGCCATATTGGGTAAAGGACGCGATGGCCGGCTCGTCTCGCAGCCTGCGGCCGTACTCCCGGATCGAGCCCATCAGCCCTTTGCGGTCGTGGAACGGCGGCATTCTATCGGTGTCGACGACGATGGCCTTGACCTTCTTCGACCCCATGACCGCGCCGACGCCGCCACGCGCGGCCAGGCGGACCGGCCGTCCCTCGGGGTCGGTGAAAGCGATCCCGGCCACGAGGCCCTGATACTCTCCGACCGGCCCACAAAGAGCCAGGCTGACCTTGGGACCATAGGCCTCGAACAATAACCGCGCGGCCTCGATGTTACCTTTGCCGAGATAGGGGTTGGCATCATCGAATGAGATTTCGCCATCCTTCGTGATGCGGATGACGACCCAGTCTTCCGAGGCGCCGTGGAGCGTCAACCCGGCGATCTGCGACTGTCCGAGAGCGAAAGCGAAGGTGCCCCCGGAATTCGACTCCTTGATCCCGCCCGTCAGCGGGCTCTTACACCCCACGCTCAAGCGGTTCGCGTTGGAGAAGTTTGATCCGGCGAAGGGCCCGGCGGAAAAGATCAGGGGATTATCCGCCGATAGCGCATCGACCGTCGCGGCCCCGCGCTCGAGCAGGGTCTTGGCGATGTGGTAACGGCCGGCGCGAATGTTCGATTCGCCTTGCAGTTCCTCGCTTTCGACGGCGCGATCGCCGAGGTCTATATGAAGGTATTTTCGCATGACGGCACCACCCTATCATCCAAGTCATCAAGCAAGGTGAGCATGGCGACAAATCCGAGCGCCATAGCGACCTCCTTGAACGGCCCAATTCACGATCCGATGCTCTAGCACCTTTTCGCGCCGCTGTCGTCGGGGTCCTTAAGCGCCGCTGTGGTTTATCCCCACGGCGCCGATAGCCGGCGCCTCGCCGGCAAGACAGGGTGCGGTGTCATGACAACATTTGGTTGAGACATGCAAAAAAATTTACTTTCTGTGGCGGAGAATTGCCGATAGCCAATTGAGCTTGATCAACTTCGCCGCTAGAGTGCCACGAGCGAAACTGGCAGATGACCAGGGGGGGGCGTGGCAGACATTCAATCGGACCAAAAGGCCTCACGGCGGCGCGAACTCATGGGGTTCTTGTTCCTGACGGTGGTGCTCGCGCCGGCGGTTACGGTCGCCATCGTGGGGGGCTACGGATTTGCCATCTGGATGTACCAGCTCGTAGCCGGACCTCCCGGCCTATCCTGAAAACTCTTATCCTGATGGCCGAGGTGCAGCGGCCGGAGAGCATGCTCATGCGCGATGATAAGACGACCGAACTCAGACGATCCAGGCGCGATTTTATCACGGGACGCTCCGGTGGGGAGCCCGCTCACATCGCCAGCATACTGGTTCAAGGATGGCCGGAGAAGCTCC
>JBFELD010000281.1:0-4074 GCA_041552375.1 Kiloniellaceae bacterium
GATCTTATCCTTGAGGCTATGCGTGGTGTCCTGATTGAAGCCGGTGACCTGAATGTAGGCGACCTTTTCGATGGCCTTGTAGATCACGGTCTGCGGGACGATATGATCGCGCGTCACGGCGACGGCCAGGGGCGCGCTTTCTTCAGGCCGGTCCACGGTCAGCTCTACCGTGCTACGCAATGGCCCGCGCAGACGCGAGACCGCCTCGCGCTGCGACATGCCGGCCACGGTCGCGCCGTCGATGCGCACGATGACGTCGTTGGCGTGGAGCCCCGACGCCTCGGCCGGCGTGCCCTCCATGACCGAGAGGATCAGCACGCCTTCCTCGATCAGCCGGATGCGAACGCCGATCCCGCCAAAGCCTTCTCGGCTCGCCCGGTTTTCCCGCGCCACTTCGCGTCCCGCGTAACGCGAAAACCCGTCGAGACGTGATAGGATGCCCTCGAACACGGCTTCATAAATGAGTTCGGGTTCGGAATCTCCAAGCTCTGCGGACCAGTTACGGCCAGCCGAGATCGCCATCGCGGTCACATGACCCCAGGCCTTGGTATCCTCCTCCTCCGGTAGTACGAAGGACTCGGTGCGGACATTCTCGACGAAGAGGGAAAGCTTATCAGCCTCCCGTCCCACCGAGACCGCGGGGTCGATCGTCCCCAGTCCGTCGATGCCGGCGACAGCCAGCTCGGCGATGGAAACGTCGTCGATGTAAATGTTGGCGATGTCGTCGTAGCTGGTGGCGAAGAGGCGTTCCGTCTGCGATTCCTCATAGCCGCGCGGCTCGGTTGTATCCTGGCTGGCACAGGCGACGATGGAAAAGGCGAGGCACACGCTGGCACTTCGCCGCAGGAGACGCCTGCAGTGTTCTACAACCCTTGTCGATGACCCGAAGGTCTTATCATTATGCCCCATCGCAAACGCCATCCCTTGAATTTTTTTGCGTCCATCAGTCATTAGGCGATGACGGAGCATCGCAACCTGATCAGACGGATTTGAATTGGACAACCGACCACCCACCCCAAGAAATCATAACCGCTAATAGTAATGGAAAAACATACTGTAAGACCACGAAAAATTTAAACAACTCTACCTTTATCTGACATTAGTTCAAATCAAAAATTTTAGCACCACAAGGTTTAGTTAATAATACTCGGATCTTGTGCCATATTTATGGCTTATCGTATTTGTTTTTATTGGTTTTTTTGTTTCGTTTGGTCCGGTGATGGGAAGGGCGCCGGTCGTTCCGCAAAGGGTCCCAACCACGTTCTCCGCGGGGTTCGGCCTCATTTTCCTGATCTTCTCGGGTTTCCTCGACGAGCGCTAGACGGATGGTTCCACTCACCGGGTCGGCCTCCAGAATGCGGACGCGCAGCCTGTCCCCGAGTTCGAAGCGCCGGCCCCAGCGCAGTCCTTCCAGCGTCTGGCTCTTGGGGTGCAGATGATAGCGGTCGTCGGGAAGGTCGAAGACGCTCAAGAGGCCGTCGCCACCCGTCGGCTCCAGGGTCACGAAGAGCCCGAAGCGGACCACGCCGCTGACCGTGCCGTCGAGGGTCTCGCCGATGCGTGCGGCGAGAAAGGCGGCGGTGAAGCGGTCGACCGTGTCGCGCTCGGCGCTGGCGGCGCGGCGCTCGGTGAAGGAGATGTGCTGCCCGGCCTCCTCGAAGGTTTCTTCCCGATTTGTATCGTCCGCGCCGTCGGTCAGCGCCCGGTGAACGAGGAGATCGGCGTAACGCCGGATCGGTGAGGTGAAATGGGCGTAGCGGGCGAGCGCGAGCCCGAAATGTCCGGCGTTGCGCGGACCATAGATTGCCTGGCTCTGGGCGCGCAGGATCATCTGGTGGATAATGGCGCCCTCGGGCCGACCGGCGACCTTGTGCAAGAGGCCGGTAAGCGCCTTGGGCTTCACGGTGCCGCCCGAGGGTAGACGCAGCTCGAAACCGCGCAGGACCTCGCCGAGCGCCGCCAGCTTGACCGGATCGGGCGGTTCGTGGATGCGGTACATGCAGGGCCGCTGCCGACGCTCCAGCTCCTCGGCGGCGGCGACGTTGGCGGCGATCATGTATTCCTCGATCAGGCGATGGCTGTCCAGGCGGGGGCGCTTGCGGATATCCTCCACCTTGCCGGCCGGGTTCAGGATCACCTGCCGTTCGGGAAGGTCCAGGTCCAGCGTGCCGCGCCGTTCGCGCTCCCTCAACAATGCCGCGAAGGCGCCATAGAGAGGGGCGATCAGCTCGGCCACCACGGGCGAGGGGGCGGCGACGTTGGCGTCCTTGATCCCCTGCACGGTCTCATAGGTCAGCCGCGCCGCCGAGCGCATCAGACCTCGGATGAAGCGATGCCGGAGCTTCTTACCCTCGCGGTCGAGTGTCATCCACACCGCCAGGCAGGGCCGGTCCTCGTCCGGCTTCAGGGAGCACCAGCCATTCGACAGCGCCTCGGGCAGCATGGGAACGACGCGGTCCGGGAAGTAAACGGAATTGCCGCGGCGATAGGCCTCGCGGTCGAGCGCGCTATCTGGACGCACGTAGTGGGCGACGTCGGCGATGGCCACCAGCACGCGCCAGCCGCCGGGGTTCTTGGGATCGTCGTCCACCTCGGCATAGACCGCATCGTCGAAGTCGCGGGCATCGGCGCCGTCGATGGTCACCAAGGGAAGAGGGCGCAAGTCCTCGCGCCCAGCCTCGTTAGCCGGTCCCGCGGCTTTCGCCTCGGCAATCACCTGTTCGGGAAAGACGTAGGGAATGCCTTGCTCGTGCAGTGCGATGAGACTGATGGCCCGGGGGTCGTCGAAGGCGCCCAAACGCTGGATCACACGCGCCTTTTTCAAGCCCAACCGGGGTCCGCGGCCGGACGGCAGGACCTCGGCCAGGACCAGATCGCCGGGCTTGGCATCGCCGGCGTCAGCCTCGCTTAACCGAAGGTCCTTTTGCATGCGCTTTTCCGCCGACCGGATGCGCCCGCCCTCGGATCCGATCTCGTAGAGGCCGATGACGCGCTTGGGCGCGCGGTCGAGGCGGCGAATGACGCGGGCCATGTAGAGGCCCTCGGCCTCGCGTTCGAGACGAGCGAGTACGCGGTCGCCGATGGTCAAGGCCGCGCCGGCTCCGCCCCGTGACGGCCGCAAAAGAATGCGCGGTGGTTCGACTTCGGCCTCCCAGGTCGCGGGACGCGCGACCAGGTGACCGTCCTCGTCGACATCCAGCACCTCGATCACGGTCACCGAGGGCAGGTGGCCCGGTCCGCGGCCGCCACGTCGGGGCTTGATTTCGAGCAGGCCCTCGGCTTTCAACTCGCGCAGCAGGTCGCGCAGCGCCACCCGGTCCTCACCGGTGAGGTGAAAGGCGCGGGCGATATCGCGCTTGCCGCTGGCCCTGGGGTTTTCGGCGATGTAGTCGAGGACCTGTTGGCGGCTGGGGAAGGGGGCTTTGCGCCGAGGTCGGCTGGCGGACTTCTTTGCGTTCAAGCCTTGCCGGCCTTTCGCGTCCCGCCGGTCTTCTTTTTCTTCTTTTTCTTCTCCGCCTGCGCGGCCAGCAGCGTCACCGCCTCGTCGAGCGTGATCTGCTCCGGGTCCTTGTCGCCCGGGATGGTGGCGAAGAGACGGCCGTGCTTTACGTAAGGTCCATAGCGTCCCTTGCCCTGCGTGACCGGCTTGTCGTCATCCGGATGCAACCCCAGCTCCCGACCACCGCCACCGCGCCGCTTGGGCGCCTCTGCGAGCAGGGTGACGGCGCGGTTGAGGCCGATGTTCAACACGTCATCGTCCGGCTCCAGGGATTTGTAGGTACGGCCCAGCTTTACATAGGGGCCATAGCGGCCGATCCCGGCAGTGATCGGCTCTCCGCTCTCCGGGTGCGGTCCGACCTCGCGCGGCAGTGACAAGAGCCCGAGCGCGCGTGTCAGGTCGACCTCTTCCGGTGCCCAGCCCTTGGGTAGCGACGTGCGTTTGGGTTTATTCCCGTTCTCGGCCTGTCCGAGCTGGACGTATAGGCCATAGGGACCCTTGCGCAGGCTGACCTCCTCGCCGCTGTCCGGTGCCTGGCCCAGAACCTTGGGTTCGGTCAGCCCCGCTTCGGCACC
>JBFELD010000282.1:0-4053 GCA_041552375.1 Kiloniellaceae bacterium
GTAGATCAGATAGACCCGCTCGCGCCACCTGTGCTTTTGTTGGATCCAAGGATCCCCATCGAAGTACCACGCGTGGAAAGGCATGGTCAGAAGTCGTTCGGCCTCCTCCGGCGTGGCGAGGCCGAGTTTGGGATTGATCCAGACGCCGGTGGTGGCTTGGCCTTCCGCCCCGGCATGCACCGGTTGGGGGCCGGCGAGGCCGATCAGGCAGGCGGCAAGAACGAGACCAACAAGACCACGCACGGGGGGCAACACTCCAACAACATTAGACCCGCGAGGATAGAGTGGCGCCGCCATCACCGCAACCGGATGGCTTCGTCGTCTCGAGCCTCCTGTCAGGGACCTTGCGTGCCTGGTGAGGCGGTCGCGGTTTCGAGGTCGGCGGGTTATGCTTGATCCTGTGCCTCCCATAGAAGAAAGGCTTGGCCCATGCTGACACATCTCGACCCGGCGTTGGTCCGCGCGCCCTTCGCGCTCT
The DNA here is from genome assembly GCA_041552375.1 of Kiloniellaceae bacterium. Taxonomy (GTDB): domain Bacteria; phylum Pseudomonadota; class Alphaproteobacteria; order Kiloniellales; family Kiloniellaceae; genus JAJFGK01. The sequence continues at coordinate 479 of JBFELD010000282.1, forward strand.
ACTCTCACGGCGTTGTCGTGGAGGCCGGTTCCCGGCTATTGTTCTGTTCCGGCCAGCTTGGGGTTTCCCCCGATGATCACGTACCGGAGGACGCGGAGGCCCAAGCCGATCTCTGCTTTCGCAACATCGATGCCGTCCTGAGCGAGGCCGACATGGGGCGCGAAGACTTGGTGCGGCTCAATGCCTACGTGACCGACCGGGCCCACATGGCCGCCTACATGGCGGCGCGGGATCGCTACGTCGAGAAGCTCGCCCGCCCGCCGGCCTCGACCCTCATGATCGTCACCGGCTTCACCCGGGAGATCTTCAAGGTTGAGGTCGAGGCGATTGCGGCCTCTGGACAATCGCGGCCAAGTCGATAGATTGCACTCACCAACTGGCACTTGGTTGACGTGAGGGCCGCGACATCGTTCCCATGGACGGGAAGGAGAGCGGCCATGACACCTACACGATTTTGGGCAGACCTGACGACCGAAGCGTTTCGCCGCCTCGACGGCGCGCGGACGATGGCGGTGCTACCGCTCGCGGCCATCGAGCAGCACGGGCCCCACCTGCCGGTCTCGGTCGACCGTGACATCGTCGAGGAGGTGGTCCGACGGAGCCTGACGGTCATCGACCCGTCGCTCTCGGTTCTCTTCCTGCCCACCCAGGCGATCGGCAAGAGCAACGAACACATCGCCTTTCCCGGCACGCTCACGCTCTCGGCGGAGACGCTCATCAAGGTCTTGATGGAGATCGGCGCCAGCGTCGCACGGGCCGGGGTGCGAAAGTTGATCCTCTTGAACAGCCATGGCGGCAACACCGCGGTGATGGACATCGTCGCCCGTGATCTGAGGGCGCGCCATGGCCTGCTGACGGCGGCTTGCTCCTGCCATCAATTGATGGAGGCTGGCGACATCTTGACATCCCGCGAGCAGCGCTTCGGCATTCACGCCGGCGAAGGCGAGACCAGCATGATGCTGGCGACCCGCGGTGACCTTGTGCACATGGACAAGGCGAAGGATTTCCGCTCCAAGGCTGAAGACTATGCCGAGGATTTCTCTTACATCGGCGTCGGCGGCGGGCGGGCGAAGCTTGGCTGGCTGATCGACGACCTGCATCCCGACGGCGCTTGCGGCGATGCGTCGCTGGCCACGGCGGAGAAGGGCGAGCGGCTCTTCGACTCGGCGGCGCAAGGCCTTGCTGCTTTTCTTGCGGAGTTCGACGGCCTGTCCGCGGACGGGCTCGAGTCCTATCGGGATTGAGCGATCGGCATGCCCGAGTACACGATCCTTCAGAACGTCAGACTGCCCATCGCCCTGCTCGAGGATGCCAAGACATTCAGTGGCAAGCGCGACGCTGACTGCCTGATCGCCGATATCTTGCTGGGTGACGAAGGTATGGCCGCGACGTCCGATGGCGGACTTCCGGCCGACGTCCCGATCCTCGACCTGGAGGGCCGCCTATTGTTGCCGAAGTTGGCCGAGGCGCACTGCCACCTCGACAAATGCCATACGATCGAACGGCTCGACGGGGTCGGCGGAACCCTGCTCGACGCCATCGCGCTCGAGGCCGAAGACCGCCATCACTGGACGGCGGAGGATATCCGCCGGCGCGCCACTCTGGGCCTCGAGGAGGCCTTTGCCGCCGGCTGTGACCTCCTGCGTAGCCACGTCGGCTGGTCGCCGGAGACGCTGGGAGGCGGCGAGGTTCCACTGGCTTGGCGGGTGTTGGGCGAGTTGGCGGGCGACTGGGCCGGCCGTATCGAGCTGCAGCGCGCCGCCCTCACGCCGCTGGAGCTGTGGGACGACGACACTCACGCAGACGCCCTGGCCCGTCGGGTCGCGGCTGATGGCGGGGTCCTTGGGGTCTTTCTCTATGACCAGCCGCGGCGCCGGGCGCGTCTTGCGACACTGTTCGAGGTCGCTGCGCGCCACGATCTGCCGCTGGACTTTCACGTCGATGAGGGGCTGGGTCCGGATCTGGATGGCCTGGAGATGGTGGCCGACCTGGTGCTCGAGACCGGCTTTCCCAATCCCGTGGTCTGCGGCCACGCCTGTAGCCTGATGAACCGGCAAGGTGCCGACCTCGGGCGCGTGACGGACAAGCTGTTGTACGCGGGGATCTTCGTCGTTTGCCTGCCGGGCACCAATCTCTACCTTCAAGACCGCCGGGACGGCACGCCCGATCGGCGTGGGCTGACCCGGGTGCGCGAGCTTGCGGCCGCCGGCGTCCCCATGGCTTTCGGCAGCGACAATGTTGCCGATGCCTTTTGCCCGGTCGGGCGGCACGACCCGATGGCGAGCCTCGCTCTTGCGGTGCTTGCCGCGCAGCTCGATCCCCCTTTTGGCGCCTGGCTGCCGGCGGTCACGACCGTGCCGCGCCGTGCCTTGGGTGGGACGGTGAACGGTTTCGAGCGCTGTCGGCCGAGGGATCTGCTCGTCACCCAGGCGCGCCACAGTGCACAGCTTCTTTCGCGCGTGGCCTTGAGGCCGCTCGACGAGGTGATCGCGGCGCGGGAAGCGAGATTGTTGGGCTCTGGTGGGATCGAAAGGCAAGGATAAGGCGATGTCTTTGACAAACAGCAATGGAGTCGACTGGCAGGCCTTCCGCCAAGAGTTGGGCGAGATCGCGGCGACGGATAGCCCCAGAATGGTCAAGCAGAAGTCGCGTGACTGCTTTTGGTACAGCCCGATCCTCAAGCGAAAATTGAACGATTGCACCGCCGACATTCTTGTTCGGCCGCGCGCCCGGGAGGAACTGAAACGCGTCTTGGCCCTCGCCCATGCTCATCGGGCGCCGCTGACGCTTCGCGGAGGCGGGACCGGCAACTACGGCCAAGCGGTGCCGTTGGATGGTGGTGTCATTATCGATATGACCGGGCTCAACCGGATCCGCGAGATCGGCGCGGATTTCGTGCGGGCCGAGGCCGGATGCAACCTCCGCTCATTGAACGAAGCTTTGCGTGCTGAGGGGCGCGAGCTGCCGATCTTTCCTTCTACTCAGCGCATCGCGACCGTGGGTGGCTTCGTTGGCGGCGGCTCCAGCGGCATCGGTACCGTACGCCATGGTACCCTGCGCGATCCGGGCAACATCATCGAGCTGACGGTGCTCTCGGTCGAAGCGGAACCAAAGGAGCACGTCTTCCGCGGCGAGGCCATCAACGACATCCATCACGCTTGGGGGATGAACGGTGTCATCGTCGAGGTCACCTTGCCGACCGTTCCGTGCGAGGACTGGATCAACTGCGTGGCCTCCTTCGCCGACTATGAGACCGCCTTCGCGGCGGGCAAGCAATTGGCGGGACGGAAGGACCTCTGCTTCAAGCTGGTCTCCACGGTCGATGCGCGTATCGCCGCCTATTTCAAGAAGCTGCGGGCCCGACTGGGTGAGGACCGCCATCTCCTGATTTCCCTCGTTGCCCGCGAGGATCTGGACGGCTTTCGTGCGCTCGCGGAGGTGGCGGGCGGGCGGCTCGACTTGGCGATGGACGAGGCCGAGCTGCAAGCCGCGGAGCTGCCGCACGTCTTCGAGTTCTCCTACAACCATACCACCCTGCAGGTCATCAAGGCCGATCCGAGTTGGACCTATCTTCA
>JBFELD010000283.1:0-4050 GCA_041552375.1 Kiloniellaceae bacterium
CCGGGTGCGTGAAGATTTTCCGATCCTGCGTGAAGAAATTTACGGCAAGCCATTGGTGTATATGGATAATGCCGCCTCGGCCCAGAAACCTCGACAGGTCATCGAGGCGATGAGCCACGCGCTGGAGACCTGCTACGCCAATGTCCATCGCGGCAACCACTACATGAGCCAGCACGCAACCGACGCCTACGAGGAGGCGCGGACCAAGGTGCAGGCCTTTCTCGGCGCCGGCCGGCCGGAAGAGATCATCTTCACCCATGGCGCGACCGAGGCCATCAACCTCGTCGCCCAGAGCTACGGTCAGGGGTTCCTGAAGGCCGGCGACGAGGTCGTGCTCTCGGTCATGGAGCATCACGCGAACATCGTGCCCTGGCAGCTTCTGCGCGAGCGGATGGGCATCGAGATCAAAGTGGCGCCCATCGACGATGACGGCAATTTCCTCTTCGAGGAGTTCGAAAAGCTGCTATCCCCGCGCACTAAAGTTGTCGCGATCACCCACATCTCCAATGCGCTGGGCAGCATCACACCGATCGCCGAGATCATTCAGGCGGCCCACGACGCCGGTGCCGTGGCCCTCGTCGACGGCTGCCAGGCGGCTCCCCACCATCGCTTGGACGTTCAGGCCCTGGACGCCGACTTCTATATCTTCGCGCCACACAAGATCTATGGCCCTACCGGTATCGGCGTGCTCTACGGCAAGGCCGATCTCTTGAACGCCATGCCGCCCTATCAGGGTGGCGGCGAGATGATCCGCAGGGTCACGTTCGAGCAAACCACCTTCCAGGACATCCCCCATCGCTTCGAGGCCGGCACCCCGCCGATCATCGAGGCGATCGGACTGGGCGCGGCAGTCGACTACCTCACGGCCTTGGGACAGGAGGCGGTGGCGGCCCACGAGGCCGGGCTCCTCGCCTACGCCACCGAACGACTTTCCGATATCGAGGGCCTCACCATCATCGGCCGTGCCCGCGAAAAAGCGAGCATCGTCTCCTTCGTCATGGACGATGCGCACCCGCACGACATCGGCACCATCATCGACCGTGCCGGGGTGGCGGTGCGCGCCGGGCATCACTGCGCTCAGCCGCTGATGGACCGCTTCGGGGTGAGCGCCACCGCTCGCGCCTCCTTCGGTGTCTACAACACCCGCGAGGAGGTCGACGCCCTGGCCGACGCGTTGATCAAGGTGCGGGAGATCTTCGGCTGATGCGACAAGACCGGGACCAATATCAGGATAATTCCAATGAGTGAGTTCTCGGACATTCCCTTCGACCATTTCATGCCCGAGCCCATGGTCGAGGAGGGCTTCACCGCCCGCGCCGGCGAACCCCTGGCCGCGGGCGAGGCCGTTGCGTCCAAGGACGCCGTGATCGCCGCCGTCTCGACCGTCTATGACCCCGAGATCCCAGTCAACATTTACGAGCTCGGGCTGATCTACGAGCTGGAAATCGCCGCGGAAGACGGCTCAGTGAGGATCCTCATGACCCTGACCGCCCCGGGCTGCCCGGTGGCCGGCATACTGCCGGGTCAGGTGGCCGAGGCCGCAGCGGCCGTGCCCGGGGTAAGCGAGGTCGCCGTCACCCTCACCTGGGACCCGCCCTGGGACAAAGAGCGCATGAGCGAGGATGCCAAGCTGGCGCTGGGGATCTTCTGATCCCATATGGAGAACGTTATGACCGTCATTGCCGAAGATATTTTGGAGAGCCGCCCGTGAACCTGATCCTCAACTTGACCGAGGCCGCCGCCGAGCGCGTGAAGTCTCTGATGGACAAGAGCGAAAAGCCGGTCCTGGGCCTGCGGGTCGGGGTGTCGACGCGCGGATGCTCGGGCATGTCCTACGTCGTCGAATACGCCGACGAGAAGCGCCCGCTGGAGGACATGATCGAGGACAAGGGCGTGAAGATCTTCATCGATCCCACCGCCGTCATGTTCCTTTTCGGCTCGACGATGGATTATGTCGAGGACAAGTTTCACGCCGGCTTCGTCTTCTCCAACCCCAACGAGAAGGGCCGCTGCGGCTGCGGCGAGAGCTTCCACGTATAAGGCGACCCTAGCTTTGCGGCCTGCTGACGATCGGGCGTTCCTCGACCGGTTCGATCGAGTTCCTGGACCCGCGCGCGCAAGCCGGCACCATCCTCACTTTGGGCTGAGACCCCGTCCTTGATGTGATAGCCTCTCGCACGGGAGAGCCGAGGGACCCACCCAATGACGACACGCGCCGAGTGGCCCGAGGAGGCCCCTTTCGTGCTGCTGGACGACAGTCTGGCGGCCGATGGGCGTTCCACCCTCTTCACCGAGCCGCGGGAGGTCCTGCGCTGCAACAGGCCGGAAGAGGTTCCGGCCGCGCTCGATCGTCTCGCGGAGGCCGGTCGCCAGGGCCTCTATGCGGCCGGCTTTCTCGCCTATGAGCTGGGCTACCTGCTCGAGCCAAGGTTGCGCCCGCTCCTCCCCGCGCGGCGCGGCCAGCCGCTCTTGTGGATGGGCCTCTTCGAGCAAGGCAAGACGCTTGACCCGGCGGCCACCACGGACTGGCTCGCGGCTCGCAGCGGCGGCGGGTATGAGCTGGACGAGCTCACACTCTCCTGCGACGAGGCCCGCTACCTCGAGGCCTTCGACAAGGTCAAGGACTACATCGCCGCGGGCGACGTCTATCAAATCAACCTGACCCTGAAGTATGACTTCAATTTCACCGGGAACCCATTTGATCTATATAATGAATTGAGACAGAAACAGCGTGTCTCCTACGGCGCCCTGATGGCGAGCGAGGACTTCGCGGTGCTGTCCCTTTCCCCGGAGCTTTTCCTCGAGGTCGAAGACGGTCGCGCCCGCGCCCGCCCCATGAAGGGCACAGCACCTCGGGGGCGCACACCGACCGAGGATCGGGCGCTGCGCCGGTGGTTGCGCGAGGACCCGAAGTCGCGGGCCGAAAACCTGATGATCGTCGACCTGCTGCGCAACGACTTGGGCCGCTCGGCCTTGATCGGCTCGGTACGGGTCGGCGACCTCTTCCACGTCGAGACCTATCCGACGGTGCATCAGATGACCTCGGGTATCGAGGCCCGTCTTCATCCGGGCGTCGGCCTGGCGGAATTGCTGGCCGGGCTGTTCCCTTGCGGGTCCGTTACCGGCGCCCCCAAGGTACGCGCGATGGAGATCATTCGCGAGTTGGAGACCGCCCCCCGCGGCGTCTATACCGGGGCGGTGGGCATGATCGCGCCGGGCGGTGATCTGCGCTTCAACGTCGCTATCCGCACGCTCTGGTTGGACCGCTCCGGCCATGGCGAGATGGGGATCGGCTCCGGGGTGGTTTATGACAGCGACGGCCGCGACGAGTATCGGGAGTGCCTGTTGAAGGCGCGCTTTCTGACCGATCCCTTCGAGCCCTTCGAGCTGATCGAGACCCTGCGCTGGGACGCCGGCGAGTACTGGCTCTTGGACCACCACCTCGACCGGCTGGAGGCCTCGGCCCGGTATTTCCTCTTCACCTTCGACCGGGGCGCGGTGCGCCAAGCGCTGGACGCCGCCGCCGAGGGTTTCGTGGGCCCCTGCCAGCGCGTGCGCTTATTGCTGAGCGCCGACGGCACCATAAGGACGTCCTCCGCGCCCCTCGTTCTGCCAGGGCCGGATGCGTGTCTGCGCTACGTGATCTCGGAGCATCGAACCGACAGCCGCGATCCCTTCTTCTATCACAAGACCACGCGCCGCGCGCTCTACGACGGCGAGCATGCCCGTCTTAGCCGCGAGACCGACTGCGACGAGGTGCTGTTCTTGAACCAACGCGGCGAGCTAGCCGAGGGAAGCCGCACGACGCTCTTTATCGCACGCGACGGCGAGCTTCTGACCCCCCCGATCGATGCCGGCATTCTGGACGGAGTGCTGCGGCGCGCGCTCATCGAGACCCACGAGCGGCCGGTGCGCGAGGCGACACTCCATCTCGGCGACCTGGAAAACGCAGAGGCCGTTTATCTCGGCAACTCGGTGCGCGGGCTGGTCCGCGCCGAGCCCCTCGCCTTACCCAAGCGATAGGGCGCGGCGTCCTTCCCTAAAGCCGCC
>JBFELD010000284.1:0-4048 GCA_041552375.1 Kiloniellaceae bacterium
CCACGTAGTCGTAGCCGACCTCGGCGATGCGTGCGCTCATCGCCTCGCCGATCAGGGTCCCGTTGCTCGACAGCCCGACGTAGAACCCCATGTTCTTGGCACGCCGGGAGATCTCGAAGATGTCCGGGCGCAACAACGGTTCGCCGCCGGAGAGGATCAGCACCGGCACACCGAAGGCGCGCAGGTCCTCCATCACGGTGAAGATCTCAGCCGTGGTCAGCTCGCCGGGGAAATCGACATCGGCGGAAAGCGAATAGCAGTGCCGGCAGTTCAGGTTGCAACGCCGCACGAGGTTCCAGATCACCACCGGGCCAGGAGGCCGCCGCGTGCGTACCGGTGTCGGCGTGGCCAGCTCCTTCATGAATTGGCTGAGACGGAACATGCGACCCTATCCTCCCTCGCGCGGGCCGAGGCGCAGGCCCGTCTTTTTCAGGATTGCCTCACTATACAACAAATCCTGCGCGCGGCAGGCCTCGCCCAGCAAGGCGGCGATGCGCGCCACTTTCTCTTCGACCTCATCCCGGCTCTTGCCATGCACCATAGAGAAGAGATTGTAAGGCCAATCCGGCAAACGCCGCGGGCGACGATAGCAGTGGGTGACGAAGTCCAAGGCACCGACGCGCCGGCCGAGTGCGCTCACTTGAGCGTCTGCCACATCCCAGACCGCCATGCCGTTGGCACGGTAGCCCAGGGCATAGTGATTGGGCACGAGCCCAATGCGCCGCACCACACCGATGGACAGCAGTCGTTTCAGGCGCCGCTCGACCTCCTCACCCTCCAGGCCGATCTTGTCGCCAACCGCCTGGTAAGGTTCCGGCTCCAGCGGCAATCCGCCCTGCGTCGCTTCGATCAGGCGCCGATCCGTGGCATCTATAGGGCACTGTTCCGGCATCACGTCCACGGTGCTCCTCTAAGCCGTCAGCTTCAGCTCGAGGAAGAACTCTTCTTCCTTGGGAAGGTCGATGACCGGTAAACCGGTCTCGCGCTCGATCTCCCGCAACACCTCGGCAATCCGTTCGGGCTGCTCGCAAGCGACGACGAACCACATGTTGAAGTCATGGCCCCGGCGATAGTTGTGGGCCACCTCCGGATGGGCGTTGACCAGGGCCGCGACATCCGCGAAGCGATCCTCCGGCACCGCGAGCGCCGCCAGGGTGAAGGCGCCGCCCATGGCCTCGGCGTTGAAGAGCGGACCGAAGCGGCTGGCCACACCCCGGTCCAGCAGGGTCTGCACACGCTCGATCAGCGTCGCTTCGTCCAGGCCCAGCTCATCGGCAACCGCAGCGAATGGCCGCGCAACGATGGGAAAGCCGCCCTGCAGGGCATTGAGGATCGCCCGGTCGGTGTTATCCAGCCTCTCGTCCATCAGGCCACTTCCGCCTGCTTCGCCGTCTCGGTAGGCGCCGCATAGCAGGCCCCGCGCTGCTTGAAGCGGCGGGTCGAGAACAACACCTCGCGCCGGACCTGCTCCAACCCGGCGAGCACCGCCGCCTCGACCACCTGAGCCAGCACCTCGTCGCGATCTTGCCCATGGATCATGCAAAAGAGGTTGTAGGGCCACCGTGGCAGCCGCCGTGGCCGTTGGTAGCAAAGGGTGACGAAGTCGAGCGCCGCCAGCCGACGGCCGGCCGCGCGCACCTCGGCATCGGGGACATCCCAGACCACCATGGCGTTGGCCCTGTAGCCGAGTTCGTGATGGCGCACGACCAGGCCGAACCGGCTGATCACACCCGCGGACTGCAGGTGATCGAGCCGTGCGCGGACCTCCGCCTCACTAACTCCCAGACGCTGGCCGAGGGTGGCATAAGGTGCCGCCACCAGGGGTAGCCCGTCCTGCAAGAACGCGAGCAATCGTCTGTCCAGGTCTCTCATGACCGCGCCCATCTGATTGCAAAGCCCAGATCGAGGCAGAAGGCCTCTTCCAACGGTAGCTCGAGCACCTCCAGCCCGCTGCGCAGCTCAATGTCATCCAGCACCGCCTCGACGCGGCCGCGCTCGGCGGCGGCGACCACGAACCAGAGGTTCAGCTCGTGCTCGCGTTCATAGTTGTGATTGACCTCCGGGTAGGCGCTGACCAGGGCCGCCACCTCCTCCAGTCGCGCTTCGGGCACCTCAAGGGCCGCCAGCGTGCTCCAGCCGGCACGGTGCGGGCGCACCACCGCCCCGATCCGCCCCAGCACGCCGCGCTCGCGAAGATCCGCCAACGCCTCCAACACTGCCGACTCGCTCACGCCCAGTGCCTCTGCGATGGTGGCATAAGGGTGCTCGGTCAAGGGAAAGCCACGCTGATAGCCGTCGATCAAAGCGCGCTGCACCCAGTCGAGGTCCCCTGCCTCGTTGCATTCGCTGCTCTGCAGGACCGCGGCTGTCATCGTTCTAGAGTCCGATCCGGTTCGCACGGGCGGTCAGAAAGATCCCGCTCGGCTTATCCATGGGAAGGCTGGCGAGGCGCTCGAAGGTCCGGGTGTCGTAAACGTCGACGCGGTCCTCGTCGCGGACCGAAATCCAGACCTGCTCGCCGCGCGGCGTGAACTCCATGTGCAGCACAGCCTTGCCGGGGCGTAGGGTGTGGATGATCTCGAGCGACTCGGTATCGATGATCTGGACGACGTCGTTGCGGGGATGGGCGAAGTTGACCCACACGCGCCGTCCATCCGGATTGGCGACGGCGAAGACCGGTTGACCATGAACCGGGATACGCCCTTTCTCGCGCCAGCTATCTCCGTCCAGCACCAGGACCTCATGGCGGCCGACCGCAGGCAGAAAGAAGAGGCGGCCGGCGCGCGCCCAGCCTTCGAGATGTGGCATCTTATAGACCGGCAGAGCCTCCTCTCCTCGACCATAGCCCGAAAGGATGCGCCGCACGCCGTCCTCCGGGTGCCAAAGGTCGAGCAAGACCAAACCGTCCTCGCCGAAAAGGCCGGCGATATAACTGCGCCCGTCGCCGGTCACCAAGGCATCATAGGGCTGAGTTCCTATATCCTCGAAGCGCTCCACCTGCGGGCTGGACGGATCACTCAAATCGGCAATCCAGATCTCGCCGGCGTCATAGAGGCTGAAAACGAAGCGCCCGCCCGGCGCGTCCACCAAGCCCACGACTTTCGAGCCTTCGGGAGCCGCTGGGCTCTTTGCCGCGATGTCGGCGACCGGTGCCAAGGTTTCGCTGTCGAAGACCTTGACCCCACCCGGCTCGTAGTTGGAAACCGCGATCAACCGGCCATCCTCGGAGATGGCCCCACCGATCGAGTTGCCCGCTTGAACGACACGCCCGACGATAGAGGCCGTCAGCAAGTCGATCTTGCTGAGCCCGCCGTCGCGCCCGAAGACATAAGCGTAGCGGCCGTCGCGCGAAAAGACCGCCGAGGCGTGGCTGAGGTCGCCCAGGCCCTCGACCCGGGCGATGGCCTCTCTGCGGGAGGTATCGATGATCTGCACCGCTCCCGCGGCACGCTCCACGACGATGCCCAGGTCACCGGTTCCCCGCAACTCGTCAGCGGCGACCCCGTGCGGCCAGGTCGTTGCGATGACGGCGGCAAGAAGAACCGAAAGCCAAGTGGTTAGCATCCTCATGGCTGTAGCCCTTCCTTCAAGGTTCGCACGATCCAGCGCGCCTCGTCCTCACTGAGCTCACCACGCCAGGGTGGCATCGGCGTGCCCGGCACGCCGTCGAGGATCACCTCCACGAGGTCGCCGTCCGAGCGGCTCGCCAGTTTCGCCGGCAAGAGCGGCGGCCCCAAGCCGCCTTTCATGGTCAGGCCGTGACAGGAGCCGCAGTCGTGCTTGACCCGGTGAATGAGTTCCGCCTGACGATCGTCCGACGGCGTGGCGAGCGCGTTCGTCACGGCGACAAGAAGCACCGCGAGCAGACCCGTCGCGGCAACGAGCGCGCCGCCGATCCTAGCCATGGCGAACCTCGTCCGGCGCAACGGCCGAGGCGGGCGCCGCGGCAGGGATTGCGTGACGTAACTCCTCCATAACCTCGATCACCCGACCAACGATGAAAAGGACCGGCGCCTTAAAATCCGCAGCGAGAACGCGGTCCGGCAGC
>JBFELD010000285.1:0-4043 GCA_041552375.1 Kiloniellaceae bacterium
CCGCAGGCGCGCGAGCAGATCGGCAAGGCCGTGGGCTATGGCGTCTTCAGCAACGTCGGGATTTATCTGGTGGTACTGTCCGCTGGCAACGGCTACGGCATTATCGAGGATAATGAGACCGGCGCCGTGCACCACATGAAGATGGCGACCGGCGGCCTGGGCTTGGGACTGGGCGTGAAGGACTTCCGCGGCGTCTTCGTCTTTACGTCGCGCGAGGCCCTCGACCGCTTCGTCGAGAGCGGCTGGGACGCTTCCGCCCAAGCCGATGCCGCGGCCAAGTCCGAGGAGAAGGGTGACGCCTGGGCCGGCGCGGTGGATATCGCTGATGGCATCAAGCTCTATCAGATCACCAAGAACGGCTTGGCGCTGCAGGCCACGATCCAGGGCACCAAGTACTGGAAGGATGACGAGCTGAGCTGAGCTGAGCCTCTCGTCAAGCGCTCTCATATCACCTGATGCCGGGCTGGCACGGCGGATTAATTTGCGCCGGCTCCCGGCTCGGGATCCGCAACGCCCCGTCGTTGGGCGCCTGTGGGTCTGCGAATTTCAGTTGTGCCGACTAGCAGTCGGACTAACTTTACCGATGCAAAATTCGGCCACCTCGAAGATAATTCCCCAGAACGGTTTTCGATCTTTGATTGAGATCGACCGATAGCGACGCCTTCTCGCGCCTTTCGGAAGCGGGAGGCGATCGAGCATTGAAGGTTGGGCGACAGGGGGAACTCGACATGACGGATGTCCCGGGCATCTTCGTCGGCGGGGGAGAGACACCGCAAACCTTGGCGTTGAAGTACGCCAACAGGCACGGCCTCATCGCCGGTGCGACCGGCACCGGCAAGACCGTCACGCTGCAGATCCTGGCCGAAGGATTTTCGAACGCCGGCGTTCCGGTCTTCCTCGCCGACGTCAAGGGCGACCTCTCGGGCTTGTCCCAGGTGGGTAGCGCCAAGCCCAAGATCATGGAACGTGTCGAGCGGATCGGCATGGAGCAATTCGAGCCCAGGGCCGCGCCGGTCGTTTTCTGGGACCTGTTCGAAAAGCAGGGACACCCTATCCGCACGACGATCTCCGAGATGGGTCCGCTGCTGCTGGCCCGCTTGCTCGAGCTCAACGAGGTCCAAGAGGGGGTTCTCAACATCGCTTTTCAGGTCGCCGACGACGAGGGCCTGATGGTGCTCGACCTGAAGGATTTGAAGGCGCTGCTGCAGTTCGTCTCGGCGCACGGCAAGGAGTTGATGGCCGAGTACGGCAACGTCTCGCCGCGGTCGGTCGGTGCCATTCAGCGTCGACTCTTGTCGCTTGCCCAGCAGGGCTGCGAGCAATTTTTCGGTGAGCCCGCGCTCGACTTGCGGGACTTCATGCGCACGACGGCCGATGGGCGGGGACATATCAACGTTCTTGCCGCCAACAAGCTGATGCAGACCCCACAGCTCTACGCGACCTTCCTGCTGTGGTTGTTGGCGGAACTCTTCGAGGATCTGCCCGAGGTCGGCGATCCCGACAAGCCCCGGCTGGTGTTCTTTTTCGACGAGGCGCACCTCTTGTTCGATGACGCGCCCAAGGCCCTGGTGCGAAAGGTCGAGCAGGTGGTACGGCTGATCCGCTCCAAGGGGGTGGGAGTTTACTTCGTCACGCAAAGTCCGCTGGACGTCCCCGAGGACGTCCTCGGACAGTTGGGCAATCGGTTCCAGCACGCGCTACGCGCCTTCACGCCACGCGATCGCAAGGCGGTCAAAGCGGCGGCAGAGACCTTCCGCGCCAACCCCCGGCTCGATGTGGTCACGGCCATCACCGAGCTGGGTGTCGGGGAGGCGCTGGTCTCGACATTGCAGGCACGCGGTGTGCCCAGCGTCGTCGAGCGGACACTGATCCGGCCGCCTTTCTCGCGCATGGGGCCGGCGACCCGGGCCGAGCGGAAAGCGGTTCTTGCCGAAAGTCCGCTCTCTGGTGTCTATGACGAGCGTGTCGACCGGACCTCGGCTCACGAGATCTTGGCGCAGCGTGCCGATCGGGCAGCCGAAGAGCTGCGCGAGAAGGAAGAGCAGGCCAAGCGCGAGCGCGAACGCGCGACGGCGGCACGCGCGCGCTCGCGCCGCTATAGCGGAACCACACGCCGATCCCAGCGGCAATCCTCGGTAGAGGCCATGACGAAAAGCGTCTTGAGGAGTGCCGGCCGCACCATCGGGCGTGAGCTGGTGCGTGGTCTTCTGGGATCCTTGTTCAAGGGACGCTGAGGTGGATCGACCGGGCGGTCGCGCGCCCTAAAATTAAGGATTGGCTAATATAAGGCCTCGTAGGATCGATGGCATCCGCCATCACTCGTGCGAGGCCGTTATGTCACAAGCCGTTGACCGCCGGAGCGTCCACGCGACCGTCGCTCATCGAAAACTCTCCGGACAGGTGCTGACCGCCAGCTTCGACGTGGAGAGCGCCAGTGCCGCATTGGAGAATGTGGCGCTTCTCCTGCGCGATTGGGACGCCGATGAAGACGATACCACGGTCATTCGCATCATGGCTGGCGTAGGCAGTTAAAAATAATTCTAAAGGTTGAATATCCGGCCGATTTTCGTTAAGCCTCCGAGCCATTGCGGCGTGGCGCACCAAGGGAGGGCGCCCGCAATCGGGAACGGAGATTCAGCTATGGCATACAAAATCGATGAGATCGAGGGTATTGGTCCGGCCTACGCCGAAAAGTTGAGTGCGGCGGGGATCAGCTCGACAGACGACCTGCTCGAGAAATGCGGGGCGGCGAAAGGCCGCACCGCGGTCGCGGAGACCACCGGGCTCTCCACTCGGCAGTTGCTGAAGTGGGCCAACATGGCCGACCTCATGCGGATCTCCGGCGTCGGGGAGGAGTATTCGGAGCTGCTCGAGGCCGCGGGGGTCGACACGGTCAAGGAACTGAAACACCGCAACGCCGACAACTTGGCCGCCAAAATGCAGGAGGTGAACGAGGCCAAGAAGCTGACCCGGCAGGTTCCCTCCGCCGGTCAGGTCAAAAAGTGGGTCGAGCAGGCCGGCTCGCTGGAGCCGAAGATTTCCCATTAGGGAAGTCGCCCTGACGGTCGCCTGAGCGGTCCGGGGGACGGGCGGCATGCGCTGGAAGGGCCGACGGAAAAGCAGCAATGTCGAAGACCGCCGCGGGATGCGCGGCGGACTGAGACGGATGCGCCTACCTTTTCCCGGCGGCCTGCGGCGAGGGGAGGTCGGCGGTGGCCGGGGTGTTCCGCGCCGGATGCGCCGTGGCGGCATCGGCGGAGGCATCGGCATCATCATCGTCGTGCTGGCGATGCTCTACTTCGGCATCGACCCGAGCATCCTGCTGCAGGGCCTGCCGGGTTCGGGCGGACCGCCCGCGATCGAGCAACAGCGACCGCCCGATGCCGAGGAAGACGAGCTCGCGAGCTTCGTATCGGTGGTTCTGGCCGATACGGAAGATACCTGGCATCAGCTTTTCGGCCTCTGGGGTGAGCGCTATGAAGAGCCAAAGCTCGTTCTCTTCAGCGGCGCGGTACAGTCGGCCTGTGGCTTTGCGCAATCGGCCGTCGGTCCCTTCTATTGCCCTGGCGATCAAAAGCTCTACATCGACCTTTCCTTCTACCGTGACCTCAAGCATCGCTTCGCTGCTCCGGGCGACTTCGCTCAGGCCTACGTCATCGCCCACGAGGTGGCACATCACGTGCAAACGCTGATGGGCATTTCGCAGAAGGTTCATGAGCTGCGCCAGCAGGTGGGAGAGGTCGAGGCCAACGCATTGTCGGTGCGCATGGAGTTGCAAGCCGATTGCTTGGCCGGATTATGGGCTCATCACGCCCAGCGGATGAATGAAATACTCGAGCCCGGCGATATCGACGAGGCTTTGAACGCGGCCAGCGCCATCGGTGACGATCGCCTACAGCGCCAGGGGAGAGGCACGGTCGTGCCCGATACCTTTACCCATGGCAGCTCGGCGCAACGCGTGCGCTGGTTCAAGCTCGGGCTGGAGAGCGGCGAGCTGCAAAGCTGCGATACCTTCAATGCTGAGGAGCTCTAACCGTCAAGAC
>JBFELD010000286.1:0-4035 GCA_041552375.1 Kiloniellaceae bacterium
ACCCGAACCGACCCGACCGATCGCTCGACCCACGCCTCCACCCGGCGGCCATTGGCGACCAGCCGGTCCCGCAGGCCCCGGACCAGCGACACCAGCTCGGGCGCCACCACCTGCCCCGCGCGGCTCGCGGTCGTCAGATCGGCCAGCGTGTCCTCGATGGCGCGTTGCTGGTCCTCGGTCTCGGCGAAGGGAAAGCGCGCGGCGAACTCGGCATAGAGGCCCTCGGGCGCTTCGATGCGATCGACCGACTTCAACTCGCGCGCGGCGGCAATCTTGATCAGTTCCGCGGCCATGTCCTTCAGCCGCTGCTTGACCCGCGCCTTGCGGGCCTGCCAGTTGGCACCGCCCAAGCGGTCCAGCTCCGCGGCGCTCTCCTCTGATCCATAGCGCGAAAGGACCTCGATGTTCTCCACCGGCACATAGAGCTTGTCACCGCCGTGATAGATCACCATCAAACAGTCATGGGGGGCGCCGCCGACGTCGAGAGCAACGAGGCCGTCATATCGGCCGATGCCGTGCTCGACGTGCACGACGAAATCGCCTTCCGCGAGCGCCGAGACCTCGGTGAGGAAGTTCTCCGCCCGGCGGCGCGTGGCACTGGGCCGGGTCAGGCGTTCGCCCAGGATATCCTGTTCGGTGACCAGGGTGACGCCATCGAAGGAAAAGCCTCGCTCGATCGGCAACCGTGCGAGGGCGACTTGGCTTGGGGGCAGCTCATCGACTTGCGGCCAGTCCGCGATGCTCCCCAGCTCGCTCATCCCATGATCGCTCAGAAGCGATCGCAACCGTTCCAGCGCACCGGTGCTGTAAGCGGCGATGACGACCCGCTGGCCGCGCCCGACAAGCGCGCTCAGACGGTCCTTGACCGCATCGAACAAGTTGCCGTTGGGGTCGCCGCGAACATCGGCGAAATCGACACCCGGACGGCCGCCACCCTCCTCCGCACCGCCGCCGGGCACGGCAAAGGGCGTGAACTGCGCCGCCGCAAGGGCATCGAGGGTCCGCGTCCAATCGTCGCGGGTGAGATAAAGGCGTGACGGATCCAAGGGCCGGTAGGTCTCGCCGGTCTCCGCGCCGGCATGGCTGTGGAGGCGTCGCGCCTCGAAAAAATCGTCTATCGTCTCGAAGCGCGCCTCGGCGGCCTCCATCACCTGGTGGTCCAAGGTGAGCCCGATGGACGCCGGAAGATAGGCGCAGAGCGTCTCCAATCTCTCATGGAACAACGGCAGCCAATGCTCCATGCCCTGATGATGGCGGCCTGCGGAGACCGACTCATAAAGCGGGTCGTCGCGGCCTCCGCCGAAGGCTTCGCGGTAGCCGCTGCGGAACCCTTCGATCGTCTCCGCGGTGAGAAAAACCTCACCGACCGGCCCGATCACGGCACTCTCCACCTTGGCGCTAGTCCGCTGCGAGACCGGGTCGAAGCACCTTATGCTCTCCAGCTCATCGCCGAAGAAATCGAGCCGCAACGGATCAGGCGATTGAGGCGGAAAGAAATCGATGATGCCGCCGCGCGGTGCGTATTCGCCGGGCTCACTCACCGTTTCGACCCGTTGATAGCCGCAGGCTGCGAGATGGGCGACGACCTCGGTGGGGTCGGCGGCGGACCCCGGCGAGACCTGGCGCCGCAGCCCTGCAAAAGCGGCGCCAGGCGGCACCCGCTGCAGCAAGGCATTGATGGTGGTGACGATCAGTCGCGAGGGTGGCTCTTGCGTCGCCTCCGATGACAGGCGCGACAGAAGGTCGGCGCGCTGGGCCAGAATATCGAGGCGTGGTCCGACCCGGTCGTAGGGCAGGCAATCCCACGCGGGAAAGGTCTCGACGGCGACCTCGGGTGCGAAAAAGCCGAAACAGTCTGCGATCTGCTCCATGCGCGCGTCATCGCGTGCCACATGTAGACGCACGCGGGGCCCGCCGGCCGCAAAGCGGCGGGCCAGCCAATAAGCGTCCAGGCCCTCGGGAACGCTCGAGATCAGACGCAAAGACAGATTTTGCACGATCGACGGGTCATCCACTGTTCTGGCGTCCCGAATCAGAGGATCGCAACGCGTGTGGCAAGCCTCGGACAAACTTCTGATTCGATAAGGACACTAAGCAACCTAAGTAACTCCCGTGTGGTTTATGGGTTTGAAGTTCCTCAAAGAGTCGGCCCCAGTCATCGGAAGAACTTCAAAACCACCGCCCTAGCGACCGCGCTGGGAGTAGTCGAAAGCAAGCAAAAGGTCCAGGACGTCGTTGCGCTCGGCAGCCGGGGGCTCCGCACTGCCGACCAACCAGGCATAGATGAGCGGCTCGGGGATTTCCAGCAGTGCTTCGAATCGCTCGAGCTGCCGGGCGTCGAAACTCGCAAGATGGTGCTCGGCAAAGCTGCCGATCAGCAGGTCCAACTCCTTGGTGCCGCGATGCCGGCTGCGAAACAAGAGCCGCTTGCGCTTAATATCTTCGGGTTCCGTCATGGCCTCATCCGGTCCGCCGGAGCCGGTGATGCCACCGCGCCACCGCGATGTCCAGACCTCAGGGCAACGTGCTGCCGGACACAAGGGATCTATGGCCCGAGGCGCACCCGCGTCCTATGATGCGCGCAAGCGAATTGAAGATCGATCCACCAATGCGGTTATAGGCCTTGCGACCGGATATCCTGTTTCCACTGTTTGCGCCGGTCGGCTCTCTTCCGGGGGTCGGCCCACGCCTGTCCAAGCTCTTCGACTCCTTGGCCGGCGGCAAAGTCCTGGACCTCTGCTGGCACTTGCCCAGCGGTATCGTCGATCGCCGGTACAGCCCCAAGCTCGGCAGCGCCGTTCCCGGGCGCGTCGCCACCGTCAGCGTCGTCGTCGGCGCCCACCGTCCAGCCCGCAACAAGCGCCAGCCCTACCGCATAAGCTGCCATGACGAGACGGGCGAGCTGGACCTGGTGTTCTTTCATGCTCATGGGGACTATCTGACCAAGACCTTGCCGGAAGGCCAGGAGCGCGCAATCAGCGGCCGCATTGATATCTTCAGCGGCCGGCTGCAGATGACCCACCCCGACCACATCGCGATACCCGCCGAGATCGACCGCTTGAAGCGGGTCGAACCGGTCTATCCCATGACCGCCGGCCTGACCCAGAACCCCCTCGCCAAGGCGGTGCGCGGCGCATTGGAGCGGGCCCCCGAGCTGCCGGAATGGCTCGACCCCGCCTATCGCGAGCGCCAGGGCTGGGCTTCTTGGCATGACTCGTTACAGCGCGCCCATGCACCCGCGGACGAAGGTGAGTTGTCACCCCTGACGCAGGCCCGCGCGCGGCTTGCTTATGACGAGTTGCTGGCCAACCAGCTCGCCATCGCCCTGGTGCGCCTGCATCAGCGCCGCCGTCGCGGACGGGCCGTGGCTGGCGATGGCCGCCTTCGCCGAGAGGTTCTCACCTCCCTGCCCTTCGCTCTGACCGCCTCGCAAGACAGCGCCATCGAGGAGATCCTGGCCGATTTGGCCGCGCCCGCGCGCATGCTGCGCCTGCTGCAAGGCGATGTCGGCAGCGGCAAGACCCTGGTTGCCTTCATGGCCATGCTCAACGCCGTCGAGGCCGGCCACCAGGCGGCGATGATGGCGCCGACCGAGATCCTCGCCCGCCAGCACCACGCCACGCTCGCACCCCTGGCCGCGGCGGCCGGGATCAAGCTTGCGCTGCTCACCGGCCGCGACAAGGGCAAAGCCCGGCAGGAAAAAGTCGAGTCCATCGCCAGCGGGATGACGCCGCTCGTCGTTGGCACGCACGCCCTCTTCCAATCCGACGTCGCTTTCCGCGATTTAGCTCTGGTGGTGATCGACGAGCAGCATCGCTTCGGCGTTCACCAACGGCTCGATCTGGCGAGCAAGGGGACCGCCGTCGACGTCCTGGTGATGACGGCAACGCCGATCCCGCGCACCCTGATGCTCACCGCCTATGGCGACATGCTGAGCTCGCGCCTGACCGAGAAGCCGCCGGGCCGCAAGCCGGTCGACACGCGGGCCCTTCCGCTGGACCGTCTCGAGGAGGTGATCGCCGCGGTCGGCCGGGC
>JBFELD010000287.1:0-4027 GCA_041552375.1 Kiloniellaceae bacterium
GCTGGTCGCCACGGACGGCGTCTTTTCGATGGACGGCATCGTCGCCAACCTGCCGGCGATCTGCGATCTGGCCGAGCGCTATGGCGCGATGGTCATGGTCGACGATTCGCACGCCGTCGGCTTCGTCGGTGAGAGGGGCCGCGGCACGCCGGAGTTCTGCGGCGTTGCCGATCGCATCGACATCCTGACCGGAACGTTGGGCAAGGCCCTCGGCGGCGCGTCCGGCGGCTACACCGCGGCCAAATCGGAGGTTGTCGACTGGCTGCGCCAACGCTCCCGGCCCTACCTCTTCTCCAATACCCTGGCCCCGGTGATCGCCGCCACCTCGCTCGTTGTTCTCGACATCCTGGAAGAGAGTGGCGAGCTGCGCGAACGCCTTAAGGAGAATGCGCGATTTTTCCGCGCCGGGCTCGAGGGCCTCGGCTTCACCCTGGTACCGGGCTCCCATCCCATCATCCCCGTGATGCTGGGCGAGGCCAGCCTGGCCCAAGACATGGCAGCGAAACTGTTGGATCGAGGCATCTATGTGATCGGCTTCTCCTTTCCCGTGGTGCCACGCGGCGAGGCGCGCATTCGCACGCAACTGTCGGCGGCGCACAGCCGCGCCGAGTTGGAGCGTGCGCTCGACGCCTTCGCCGAGGTCGGTCGCGACTTGGGCGTCATCGAGTAGCTATGGCCGGGCGCGAAGGGAAGAGACGATGGCAGAACGCATGAAAGCTCTGGTCAAGGCCAAGGCCGAGCCCGGGATCTGGATGGACGAAGTGCCGGTGCCCGAACCCGGACCGACCGAGGTTCTGATCAAGATCCGCAAAACCGCCATTTGCGGCACCGATGTCCATATCTACAACTGGGACGACTGGTCGCAAGCCACCATCCCCGTGCCCATGACCATCGGCCACGAGTTCGCCGGCGAGATCGTAGCCGTCGGCGAGGAGGTCGAGGACTTCGCCCCCGGCGATCGCGTCTCCGGCGAGGGACACATCGTCTGCGGCCACTGCCGCAATTGCCGCGCGGGGCGCGAACACCTTTGCCGCGACACCAAGGGCATCGGCGTCAATCGCCCTGGCGCTTTCGCCGAGTTCCTGGTCATTCCCGAGCACAACGCCTACAAGCTTCCCGACGATCTGCCTGACGAGATCGGCGCCATCCTCGACCCCTTCGGCAACGCGGCGCACACGGCGTTGTCCTTCGACCTGGTCGGCGAGGACGTGCTGATCACGGGCGCCGGGCCAATCGGCATCATGGCCGGCGCCATCGCCAAGAAGATCGGCGCCCGGCACATCGTCATCACCGATATCAATCCCTACCGCTTGGAGTTAGCCGAAAAGCTGGGCATTCCCCACACCATCAATGTCGCTGAACAATCGCTGGGCGAGGTCATGGCCGAGCTCGACATGAAGGAAGGGTTCGATGTCGGCCTGGAGATGTCGGGCAGCCCGAAGGCTCTGGCCGACATGCTCGACGTCATGATCCACGGCGGCAAGGTGGCCCTCCTCGGCATTCCCACCGAGGACGTGAGCCTCGATCTCAACAAGGTCATCTTCAAAGGCCTCACGCTCAAAGGCATCTACGGGCGCGAGATGTTCGAGACCTGGTACAAGATGATTGCTTTGCTTCAGGAGGGGCTGGATCTGTCGCCTCTCGTCACCCACCGCCTATCCGTCGAGCGCTTCCAAGACGGCTTCGACGTGATGCGATCGGGACAATCCGGGAAGGTGGTCCTAGACTGGACGTGACCACCCAGCGGAGGACACGCATGACCGACCCACACCTGGCCACGCCCTCGGGCCTGGCCCGCGCCCGTGCTATTCCAGTGCCCTTCGAGGGCACGCCCGGCCCCTTCAACGCCATAACCGACGTGGCGGGCGTCGAGGTCGGCTACAAAACGCTGATCTCGGGCGAGGGCCCCTTGCGGGTCGGCAAGGGCCCGGTGCGCACTGGCGTCACGGCGATCCTACCGCGCGGCCGGGCGGGAGCTTTGACCCCAGTCTTCGCCGCCTACCATTCCTTCAACGGCAACGGCGAGCTCAGCGGCTGTCATTGGATCGAGGAGTCGGGCCTCCTGGAAGGGCCGATCACCATCACCAACACGCACTCCTGTGGCATCGCCCGCGATGCCACGGTCGGCTGGATGCGCTCTCGCTTTCCGGACGAGGAGCACGACCTCTGGGGCTTGCCGGTGGCGGGCGAGACCTACGACGGCTATTTGAACGACATCGACGGCTTTCACGTCACCGCCGCCGATGTCGAGGCCGCCTTGGACGCCGCCGCGGGCGGCCCGATCGAGCTGGGATCGGTCGGGGGCGGCACCGGCATGATCGCTTACGAGTTCAAGGGCGGATCGGGTAGTGCTTCACGCCAGGTCGACGTCGCGGGCGGCGCCTACACGCTCGGCGCCTTCGTCCAGGCCAACTACGGGCGCCGGCGGGAGTTGACCATCGCCGGCGTGCCGGTCGGACAACACCTGACCGGCGGCGAGGTCTTTAGCCGGCCCGGCGGTTCGGTCATTGCCGTCGTGGCCACTGACGCTCCCCTGCTGCCACACCAGCTGAAACGCCTGGCGCGGCGCATCACGCTTGGGATCGGCCGCAGCGGCACCTGCGGCCACGACAGCTCGGGCGACATCTTCCTGGCGCTCTCGACCGCCAATACCGACGCCTTCGCCAAGGGTGGCGCCCCGCGCTCCGCCGCGTTCCTGCCCAACGACGCGCTCGACCCCCTTTTCGAGGCGGTCGTGCGGGCGGTCGACGAGGCGGTGGTCGATGCCATGGTGGCCAATCGGGAGATGGTCGGACGCGATGGGCTCACCGTGCGCGCCCTGCCGCACGAGGCATTGCGCGATCTTTTGCAGCGCTACGGTCGCGCGGCTTGAGGCATCATAGGGTTAGTCCGCCGCCAGCCGCGGCCGCCCAACCGCCGTGGCCGTCACCTCCATCTCGACGAAGATCCTCTCGCCGGTCGCCGTTTTGGCACTGGTCTCGCGTGCGCTCAACCCGAGCTTGACCTCGCCGGCACCGGCCCGGGCGGCTTGTTCGCGTGCGCGCTGTTCCGCCTCCGCCTCGGCTGCGGCGCGGGCCTCGTCCAGTCGCGCGAAGTCTCGGATACCCTCGGATAGATGCGCGCGATAGCGCCCCTCCTCCGGCTGCGTGATGACCACACGCACGGCTTGAAACACGCCGCCGGCGACGGCACCGACGGCGTTGGTGACACCTGCATGCTCCGGAACCTCCAGCCGAGCCGCGAGGCGCTTGGCGACCTCCGGGTAGTAGCAGGCAGCCGGCGCGCCGATGGCGACAAGCGGCCGACCGAGCGTGAAGGACGCCCCGAGCGGAGGCGACACCTCAGGATCGCTCGCGGCCAACGCCCGTTCGATGATGCGCGAGGCGGCACTGTCCTCACCCCCGGGAAGCGGTTCTCCCTCCTCGGCAAGCAAGGCCTCGACCAATGCCCGGCCCGAGCGCACCACGAGGCGCTCGAAGACCATCTCCGCCAAGTCCCGGCTTGAGTGGTCGGCGGGCCAGGCGCCCTGATAAGCGCCACGGCGCGCCAGCAAGCAAGCGCCCAGCTCCGCCGCCTCATCCGACCATCCGCTCTGTCGACCCAGGAGATGGGCGGCGTCGCTGGGCGTGAAGCCGGAGAAGACAGCAAGACCACGGTCAACCAAACGACCCAAGGGCCGCATCAAGGCCGGCTCCGGCGCCAGGTCCTCCAAGGCGCGCGGCCCCTCGGCCAAGCCGTCCCAGATCTTCTGCTCCATGCGCGGTAGCACGGCACCATCGAGCGGGCGTAGCCGCGCGGCAAAGCGCCCGTCCCAGTCGTGGGGGTCGCTGTAGTCGACCTGCCGGCGCAGAACCGCCAACAGCTCGGGGTGTGTCTGACAGAGAAGGCTCAGCGGTATCGCCCGCCGCGGCCCGATCAACAAGGGCGTGCCGCGCACCCAGCGTTCGGGCCTGATCCGCACCTCGCTGTCGCCACCCAGACCGAAGGTGTGCACGCGCACCGCCTCGACCATGGTGCGCCAGCCGCC
>JBFELD010000288.1:0-4018 GCA_041552375.1 Kiloniellaceae bacterium
GACCCAGGGACCGATGACCAGCCGGCCTAGGAGCGAATTGTTGGCCCGAAGCACGGCCCGCCGCAGCGGCCCGAATTGCGCCCAGCGTGTGGCCGTCACGTAATAGCTCTCCGGGTCTTCCAGTGGATCGGTCAAGCGGTCGTTGCGATGATGCGTGAGGTGCAGGGTTCGGTACGACCGGAACGGCATCCACAGCCAAAGACTGGGATAGACCAAGGCCTCGTTCAGCCAGCGCCAACGGGTCGGATGACCGTGAACCGCCTCATGCTGCAAGGAGCCGTGCCAGGCGACGATATAGCCGCCGAGCGGGAGGACGAGCCACCACGCCAGTTGATGGTAATACCAAGTGACAAGGCCGAACGCACCATAGACCGCGACAGCGGTCAGAAGGGTCGGCCACTCGATCGTTCGCGCAAAGGGTGCTTCCGCGCTTCGTTGCTGCATACAATCACTAAACCCCGGGTGGGGCCCTTTCTCCCAAATCCGTCCGCTTTGGTTTTGTATTCGCTCGATCGGCGATGCGGACAATCTATCCTCGGCTAAAGTCGCGCTTGATTTCAACGATTGTATGAGCACATTACGTGTAATTTGATCAACAAATTGAAAATTGTAAACTATTCGACATTTTTGTTGACGATTATAAACATTTTCTGATATTTCCATACAATTATTTGATGATTTTGGGCGAGGTGACATGGGTCGGCGCGAAACGGTTCAAATCTTCCGCGAACGTCTTAACCAGGTGATCGCGCGCAGTGGGCTCAATCGTTCGGCCTTTGCCGCGCGCACCGGCCTTGACCGCTCGACCCTTTCGCAGCTGCTCTCGGAGAGTAACGACCGCCTACCACGGGCTGAGACCATCGCCGCCATCGCCAAGGCGCAGTCGGTCTCGGTGGATTGGCTGCTCGGCTTGTCGCAGGAGGACCAGCTTGGTGCCAACATCGTCACGGAGTCCCTGGAAATTGCCGCGGGCGGCGGCGCGCCTGAGGACGAACGCCTGGTCAGATGGCATGCCGAGGCTGTCGGTTACAAGATCCGCTACGTGCCGACATCGCTGCCCGACATGCTGAAGACCGAGGGGACCATCGCTTTCGAGTTCGGCCGGCAGAGCGGCACCATTCGCGATACCCAGATCGATCAAGCGGTCGAGCGCCTGGCCTACACCCGCCGCCCCGAGACCGATATCGAGGCCTGTGCCTCTATCCAGTCGGTCGAGGCCTTCGTGCGGGGGGAGGGAATCTGGCGCGCCATTCCGGACGACGTGCGCGCCGATCAGCTCGAGCACATGATCGAGCTTGTCGACGAGCTTTATCCCACCTTTCGCTGGTTTCTTTTCGACGGCCTGCAGCGCTTCGCGGTTCCTTACACGGTGTTCGGTCCGACGCGGGCGATCATCTATGTCGGCGGGATGTACTTCGTCTTCAACTCGACGGAGCACATCCGCGTTTTGATCCGTCACTTCGACGAGCTGATACGCGCTGCCGTTGTTCAGCCGCCCGACGTCGCGCAATGGCTTGCCAAGCTGCGCTCGGATCTGGAATAAATCGCCCAAGCCAAACGACATCAAAAGGTACTTTATCGATGAGCGTGCAAACGGAAGAGGCGCGGCGGTTGCAGGGCGGATGCCTGTGCGGAGCCGTGCGTTACGAGGCGGCGGGGCGGTTCAGGCCGGTGATCGTCTGCCATTGCTCGATGTGTCTGAAAACCCACGGCGCGCCCGCCAGCTATACTGCCGTCGACCGGCCCGCGCTGAAGATGACCGAGGACCGCGGTCTGCGCTGGTACCGTTCCTCCGACGAAGCGCGGCGCGGCTTTTGCAACGAGTGCGGGGCCAGTCTCTTCTTCGATTGGCTCGCCGCACCCCACATTTCGATAGCCGCCGGCACGCTCGATGGTCCCACGGGCTTGCGGACCGTGGCTCACATCTATGCCGCCGATAAGGGCGACTATTATGAGATTGTCGATGGCCTGACGGTCTATCCCGGCGACGATCAGCCGTCGTGAGCCTGGCTGCTCTCAATATGTACGACCTGCCGGCCCTGCGCCCGGCGATCGAGGACTTTTGGGTGGCCCTCAGTGCCGCTTTTAGAAAGGCCGGCCTGAAGGGGGTGCCCGAGGGGCTGACTTGGGAGCCGCCGGGAGAGTCCTTGTGGTTGGCGCCGGAGATGCTTTTTGCTCAGACTTGCGGCTATCCCTTGACCCACGCGCTGACCGGCAAGGTCCGCCTGGTGGCGACACCGCGCTACCGACTGGCGGACATCGAAGGACCATTCTATTGCAGCCGCATCGTCGTCCGCGCGGACAGCACCGCGACGGCCTTGGAGGATCTCCGTGGCGCCAAGGCGGCCTACAACGGCACCGACTCGCAAAGTGGCTATTCCGCCCTGCGCTTGGCGCTGGCGCCCCTTGCGCGCGACGGACGATTTCTCGGCGCGACCGTCGAGAGCGGTGCGCACCTTGCCTCGATGGCGATGGTGGCCCGCGGCGAGGCCGACCTTTGCGCCATCGATGGGGTGCTGTGGGAGCTGGTGACGCGCCACGAGCCCGGGCGGCTCGAGGGCTTGCGCGTGATCGCCGGCACTGAAGCAGCGCCGAACCTGCCTTACATCACCGCCGGTTCGGCCGACGACGACCTGGTCGAGCGGTTGCGCGATGCTCTGGCGAGCGTCATGGCCGACCCTCGGCTCGCGGCGCTGCGTACGGCCTTGTTGATCGAGGGCATCGATATCCTGCCGCTGGCCGCCTATGATCGCGTTGTGGATATGGAGGTGCGCGCCGTGGAGATGGGTTATGCGGAGTTGCGCTGAACCTCAGGCCTAAAAGGGATGGAGGGCCCGACAGTGAGCGAGCTTTGTGATCTCGGTGCCGGCGAGCTACGGCGTTTGATCGGTGCCGGGGAGGTCTCGCCGGTCGAGGTGCTGGCCTCCTGTGCGGCGCGCATCGAGGCGGTCAATCCGGTGCTCAACGCGATCGTCGCGATGGACCCGGAAGCGGCGATGCAAGAGGCACGGGCGGCCGAGGCGGCGGTGCGGCGCGGCGACAGGCTGGGGCCCTTGCACGGCCTGCCCATCGGCATCAAGGACCTGAACGAAACGGCGGGGTTGCGCACGACCCTCGGCTCGCGCCTCTTCGCCGACCACGTACCCGACCAGGACGAGCCGCTGGTCGCAGATATCAGAGCGGCCGGCGCCGTCGTTCTTGGCAAGACCAACACCCCGGAGTTCGGGGCCGGGGCAAACACCGTCAATGACGTCTATGGCTTTACCGGAAACCCATTTGATCCGGGCCGAAGCTGCGCCGGGTCCTCCGGCGGCTCGGCGGTGGCGCTCGCCACGGGCATGGTGCCCCTGGCAACGGGGTCCGATCTGGGCGGCTCACTGCGAACGCCCGCGGCCTATTGCGGTGTCGTTGGGTTTCGCTCGACGCCGGGCTTGATCGGCGACCCGACCAAGCGCTTCGCCTGGTGGCCGCTATCGGTCGAAGGGCCGATGGCGCGCAACGTCGAGGATCTGGCGCTCTTGCTCTCGGTAATGGCGGGCGAGAGGGCCGGTGACGCCTTGTCCTGGCCCGGCGAGCGGCCGGACTTCCTAAAGCTTCCGGAGAGCGACCTGTCGCGCGCGCGGGTCGCTGTCTCGGCCGATCTTGGGTTCGCGCCGTTGGATGATGATCTCCGCCGTGTTTTCGCGGCTCGTGCGGAGGAAGTTTCCGGGCTCTTCGCCGCGGCCGATTGGGCCGATCCGCCCTTGCGCGGAGCGACGCGAGCCTTCGAGGTTCTGCGCGGCATCGGCTTTGTCGCCGGCTACCGGACGTACTTCGAGGAACGACCCGACGATCTCGGCCCCAACGTGACTGCCAACGTCGCCCTGGGTCTTGGTCTCAACTCGGTCGACGTGGCCGAGGCGATGAAGACGCAGAGCGAGCTTTACCGGTCCTTCGCCGATTTCATGGCGCCCTACGATGCTCTTATCTGTCCTACCGCCTCGGTCTCGCCGATCGCCAAGGGTGAGCTCTATCCGAC
>JBFELD010000289.1:0-4018 GCA_041552375.1 Kiloniellaceae bacterium
GATATCGCCTACGAGTGGGATTTGGCCAGCGATCGCATTACGTGGTGCGGCGATCCATCCCGGTTCTTCGGCATAGAGCAAGACAAAGTGCCCTCGAGCGGAGAAGGCCTCCATCACCGCGTCAACCCCGAGGATCTGCCGCGCCGTCTCAGGTCGCTATCCGACCATTTCGCCGGGGCGGTGGATTACGACTGCGAGTACCGGGTAAGGAGTGCCAACAACGAGTTTCAATGGATTCATGATCGCGGCTCGGCCCAGCCATCGGCCGATAGCGCGCCCGCCCGCCTGGTTGGAATGATGCGCGTCGTGACGTCGCGCAAGAAGCATGAGGCGCAGCTGGAATACTTGGCGAACTTCGATGATCTGACCGGCCACTTCAACAAGCTGCGCCTGCGCGAGGCTCTGGAGCATGCCCTTGCTCATGCGGTTCGCTTCGACCAGCCGGCGGCTTTTCTGATGGTGGGGATCGATCAGCTTGGGATGATCAACACGGCATACGGCTTCGAGGCCGGTGATGCGGCTCTGGTCGAGATCGCCCACCGTCTGGACCGCTGCTTGCGTGGATCGGATATCATCGGCCGACCCGGTGGGGACCGGTTCGGCATTCTTCTTTCCAACACCCCGCTGGAGGACGCGAAGGCCACCGCGGAGCGCATCTTGCGAACGTTACGCGCAGCCCGGATCGAGATCGACGGTGAGCGAATTTCCATCTCGGCCTCCATCGGCATCGTCGAGTTTCCAGTGCAATCGAAGACCAGCTTCGATGTCATGGCGAAGGCCGAAAGTGCCATGCTGAAAGCCAAGGCGTTGGGGCGTGACTGTGTCCGGGTGTTTGAGATGACCGAGGCCGAACGCAGGGACTACCGCGATTCGATGACCATTGGAGAGGAGGTAAGGCAGGCGCTGCGCGACGATCGACTGACCTTGGCCTATCAGCCGGTGGTCGACGCCAAGACGCACAAGGTCTCCTATCACGAGTGCCTCATCCGCATGTTCGATGTCGACGGAAACCTTGTGCCGGCGGCCCGCTTCATCCCGGTGGTCGAGCAACTGGGATTGATCCGGGCCATCGACCGTCACGTGCTCGAGCTCGCATTCGACACATTGGAGCTCTACCCTCAGGCAGAGCTGGCGATCAATATCTCAGGTCTCACCGCGGCTGACAGATCGTGGTTGCGCGCCTTGACGTCACGATTGGAGGGGCGGCCCGAGTTGGCGCGGCGCCTGATGGTCGAGATCACCGAGACCGCGGCCCTGCACGATATCGAGGAATCCGCACGCTTCGTGAGTGTGGTTCGCGAGCTCGGCAGCAAGGTCGCGCTGGATGATTTCGGAGCCGGCTTTACGACTTTTCGGCACCTCAAAGCCCTCACCGTCGATGTGGTCAAGATTGACGGGTCCTTCGTGCGCAGCATTGCCCGGTGCGGAGAGAACCAGGTCTTCATTCGCAATCTCGTCGCGCTGGCCAAGACCCTCGATGTGCGCACGGTCGCCGAATGTGTGGAGAGCCTGGAGGAAGCGGAGTTCCTGGCGGGCCAGGGGGTGGACCTTCTACAGGGCTACTACTTCGGACGACCTGACACCGAGGCGCCCTGGACCGCGCGCGACGTTCGTGTGGACTCTGTGGAGCGATCCCCCGCACCGCTCTTCGGCGTCGTCGGCGGGCGCTCGTCGAGATAGGTGGCGCGCCTGGTATCCCGAATCAAAAGTTCGTCCGGCACTGGCCACAAATGATGCGAACTTCTGATTCGATAAGGACACTAGGCAACTAAAGGGTCACTCGTGTGGTCTATGGTTTTGACGTTCCTTAGGCGAGCCAGCCCCAATAATGAGAGGAACGTCAAAGCCAACACACGAGACCAAGGCCACCTCGGGCGTCAATCCCCCGGCTTAGAGCTGGACAAGCTTTCGATCTGCTTTTGCAGAAGGTCGACCTGAGCCTTCAGCTGCTCCAAGGACTGCGTATCATCGTTGTCGTTGCCGCCCCGGCCCGTAGCCTCCCCTTCGGCCGCAGCTTCCTGACCGAAAGGTGAGAAGAGCTGCATCGCCTGCTCGAAGGCAGCCATGTTCTGCTTGCCCATCGCCTCCAGGCTGCCGAAGGGGAACATACCGCCCAAGGCATCCTGCATCGACTGTCGAAGACGATCCTGGTTTTCCGCCAGCGCGTTCATCATCTGCTCGAGATAGCTCGGCACCATCCACTGCATCGAGTGTCCATAAAAGGAGATCAACTGGCGCAGGAAGTTGATCGGCAGCAGGTTTTGACCCTTGGCCTCCTCCTCGACGATGATCTGGGTCAGCACGGAACGGGTGATGTCCTCGCCGGTCTTGGCGTCATAGACAACGAACTCGACCCCGTCTTGCACCATATGGCAGAGATGGTCGAGGGTGACGTAACTGCTGGTCTCCGTGTTGTAGAGACGCCGGTTCGCATACTTCTTGATCGTGATCGGCGTCTTCTGCGCTGCACCTTTGACCTTGTCTTGGCTCTTGCTCGACACCCTTAAGATCCCTCAATACCCTGGGCGGGTCCATCCGACTTGCGATGTCGCCCGCCTTTATTGCATTGCATTATCGATTTTGCTGCGCTGCCGCAAGGGCTGTCAATGCTTCTTCTTGAGGCCTGTCCGGTGAGACGGGCGGGTGGCCAAGGCGTAAGGTGGTGGCTTATACTTCGCCCGCCATGCCCCAACCAAGCGACACGGAAGATTGGGTCAGACGCTATCTCGACCTCTGGCAGGACCAGGTTTCCTCGATGGCGAGCGATCCCGAGTTCGCCAAATCCCTGTTGGCACCGATGTCGGCTGTCTTGTCGGCGTCGCCAGCCGACGCGACCCCGGGAGGGCACATGCCCTTCGATCCGCGCGGGTTGCAACAAGTTGCCAGAGCCTGGCTGGAGAGCCTCGGGCCCTTGCAGGGGACGGTGTGGCCGGCAATGACGAAGGAGGCCGCCGCCGATGACCGAGCAGGTGAGGACCGGCGACATGACGCCGGGGCGCGCCGCGCCGGAGGATCGCCTGGGCCCGCGGCCGCTGGCGCTCCATCTGGCCTTCACGGGGCTGACCTGGGTGCTCTCTCGCGCCGTCTTGCCGAACTGGAGGAGCGTGTCGCACGGCTGGAATCAGAAAGCCGCGGGCGAGCGCGCGCACCTGCTCCGGGCGGCCGAAAGCCTCGATCCCGAAAGCCTCGCGGCAGCGCTGGATAAGGAGATCGGGGGTCGGGCGGCGCGCTTTGCCGCGGCGCTGAATGCCTACCGGCATCATCCCTATCGTCGACAGGAAGGCGCGCAGGAATTCCTATGGTGCGAGGGCGCGACGCGGCTCATTGATTTTGGCCGCCCGGATAACAGGCCCGCCGGACCGCCGCTGCTCTTCGTGCCCTCGCTCGTGAACCGCTCCTATATCCTCGATCTGCGACCCGATTGTTCCTTGGTCCGCTGGCTAAAAGCTCAGGGTTTCCGGGTCTTTCTCGCCGATTGGGGTGCGCCTGGCGCCGAGGAGCGGGACTTCGGGCTGGATGACTACATCAGCCGCCGGCTGAGCGCGATGCTGGATCGGGTGTTGGCAGAGGAGGGCGCGCGGCCGGTGCTGGTCGGCTACTGCATGGGGGGATTGCTGGCGCTGGCGCTGGCGCATCAGCGCCGCGGCGACCTTGGCGGTCTTGCCTTGATGGCGACACCGTGGGATTTCCATGTCCCATCGCGCGAACGTGCCCATCTGGTGGCGAGTGGGTTCATCGGCTTCGCCCCGCTCATGGCGGCAAGCGGCGTGTTGCCCGTCGATGTGATCCAAGCGCTTTTCGCCAGCATCGATCCGCTCCTCGTTGTGCGCAAGTTCCTCGCTTTTGGTGAGCGGGACCCGGAAAGTGCTGCGGCCAAGATGTTCGTCGCGCTGGAGGACTGGCTGAACGACGGTGTTGCTCTGACGATCCCCGTTGCCGGGGAGTGCCTCTTGGGATGGTACGGACGAAATGCGCCGGCACTCGGTGACTGGCAGATCGGCGGCCGCCCCGTGGTTCC
>JBFELD010000290.1:0-4005 GCA_041552375.1 Kiloniellaceae bacterium
AGTTACTGGCGCATGATGGGGCTGATCGTGCTACCCCAGGCATTGAAGATCGTCATTCCGGGGATCGTCAGCTCCTTCATCGGTCTGTTCAAGGACACGACGCTGGTGTCGATCATCGGTCTGTTCGATTTGCTGCTGATCGGCAAGTCGGCGATCACCGATACCAAGTGGCTGCGTCTGGCGCCGGAGACCTACGTCTTCGTCGCGACCATCTACTTCTGCTTCTGCTACTCCATGGCGCGTTACAGCACCTGGCTGGAGGTGAAGCTGCACACCGGACATAAACGCTAAAGGGTGAGGTTGGGAGATGAGCGAAACGACCGCCAATGGCAACGGGAACGGCAGTGCACCGGGCATGCAGATCTCCGAGGAGATCGCGATCGAGATGATCGGCATGCACAAGTGGTACGGGCAATTTCACGTTCTCAAGGACATCAACCTGACCGTCAACCGGGGCGAGCGGATCGTCATCTGCGGCCCCTCGGGCTCGGGCAAGTCGACCTTGATCCGTTGCATCAACCGCTTGGAGGAGCATCAACAGGGTCAGATCATCGTCGATGGGATCGAGCTGACCGACGATATCAAGCGGATCGACGAAATCCGCCGCGAGGTCGGCATGGTGTTCCAGCACTTCAATCTGTTCCCGCACTTGACGGTCCTCGACAACTTGACCCTGGCCCCCATCTGGGTGCGCAAGATGCCCAAGAAAGAGGCCGAGGAAGCGGCGATGAAGTATCTGGAGCGGGTCAAGATCCCCGAGCAGGCGAGCAAGTATCCCGGCCAACTCTCGGGCGGTCAGCAGCAGCGTGTGGCGATCGCCCGCTCGCTGTGCATGAACCCGCGGGTCATGCTCTTCGACGAGCCGACCTCGGCCCTCGACCCGGAGATGATCGCCGAGGTGCTGGACGTGATGGTGGGCTTGGCCGAGTCGGGTATGACCATGCTCTGCGTGACCCACGAGATGGGCTTCGCGCGCAAGGTGGCCAACCGGGTGATCTTCATGGATGAAGGCCAGATCATCGAACAGAACGATCCGGAAAACTTCTTCCACCACCCGCAGTCGGACCGCACCAAGCTCTTCCTCAGCCAGATCCTCGCTCACTGACAACGCGCACGGGCAGGGGGCCGCGAAATCGCCGGCCCCCGAAGCCCGTCAAACCCCGGAAAAATCGAGGACCCCGCTGCGGCGGGGATCGGTCCACTCCACCTTCTTTTGATCGTAAGGGCGAAAGCCGAATCGCTGATAGAGCGCGAGCGCCTTCGGGTGGTCCAGCTCGCAGGTGTTGACGGTCAGGCGGCGCGGATTGTGGCTCCAGGCGGTATCGATCGCGGCATGGAGCAGGTAGGGCCCGAGCTTGCGGCCGACAAAGGCCGGCATGAGGCCCATGTAGGCCAGCTCGATGTCGGGCTCGCCGCGCCGGTCCAACTCGGCGAAGCCCGCCGGAACGCCATCCACATAGAGCACATAGATCTCGACCCGCTCATCGCCGATGATCGCGGCAAGCTCATCGTCGCTCATGGCTCGCCGCTCCCACCACAACCAGGGCTCGCCCACTTGGTTGTAGAGGAAACGATAGAAGGGCAGGGTGGGATCGACCGCCCGCATAAAGGCAAGCGGGGTGCTGACGGGCATCGGCGGATGCCCGAGGCGCGGCCGGGAGGTCATGTCGAGATAGGTGATCGTGAGACTGAGCTTGCCGTCCTCGGATCCCGGCACCTCCGGCGCGCTGTGGTTTTCCTTCAACCAGCGCTGCATGATGCGGCAAGGGTTCGGGTGATAGCCGGCGCGGGCGTAAAAGTTTCCGGCATCGAGGTTCGTCTCGCGGACGATGAGCTGAACCTTGGGCACGTTGCGCCTGATGAGCCATTTCTCGGCTCGGTGCATCAACATGCGAGCGATGCCGCGGCCGCGGAGCTTGGGGTCAACGGCCAAATAGTAGAGCCAGCCGCGGTGCCCGTCATGGCCCACCATGATACTACCGACCAGCCGATCGCCCTTTGTGGCAACGTAGATGGCCGTTTGCTTGCTGGCCACGGCGAACTCGATATCGGCTTCCGGATCGTTCCATGGACGCACAAGCCCGCAACGGCGCCAAAGCGTGATCACGTTCTTCTGGTCGCCCTTTCGATAGACACGAACTGTGGGATCCGTCCTACCCTTCGCGGGGACCTGCGGTAGGCGTGACATGGCGCGTCAGGCGTCCGTGTCGACCGGGGTATCACCGGGCAGGCCCCACTCCGCCCATGACCCGTCGTAAAGGGCAACGTCCTTGTGCCCCACCAGGTGCAGGGCCAAGGCGAGGACGGCGGCCGTGATCCCGGACCCGCAGGTGGTGGTGATCGGCTTGGCCAGGTTGAGCCCCGTCGCCTCCAGCTTTCCTTTGATTTCCGCGAGCGGCAGGAGGGTCTGGTTTTGCGCATCGACCAGTGAGGCATAGGGTAGGTTCAGGCTGCCGGGGATATGGCCCGCGCGCAGGCCCTGGCGAGGCTCGGGATCGCGGCCGGCGAAACGGCCGGCCGGGCGTGCGTCGAGAATTTGTTCACGGTTGTTGGAGATATTCGCCAGGACCTGTTCCTTGTCGCGCAGCATGAAGGCGTTCATGCGGGCGGTGAAATGACGCTCTTCGGCCGTAGCGGGCCCGTCAACCAGGGCGCGGTCCTCGGCGATCCACTTCGGCAAGCCACCATCCAGGACGGCGACGTCATGGTGGCCGAAATAACGAAAGGTCCACCAGACCCTCGGCGAGCTCCAGATACCCTTTTGATCATAGACGATGTAGCGCAGCCCATCGCCCAGCCCCAGCTTGCGCACGCGGGAGGAGAACTTTTGCGGCGAGGGCAGCATGTGTGGAAGCTCGGTCTCACCGTCCGCGATATCGTCTATATCGAAGAAGACCGCGCCGGGGATGTGCTGGCGCTCGAACTCCTGGCGTGCATCCCGGTCTTCTCCGGGAAGATAATAGCTACCATCGATTACTCGCAGGTCGGGCGCGTTCAAGTTGTCGGCCAGCCAGTCCGTCGATACCAGGGGCGTGCGGTTGAAGTCGGTCATGTGGTTCCTCGAAGCTTGTGCGATTGATCCGCTCTGTCTCATTCGTCGAAGAGAATGTTGACGCGGCGGTTCTGGCGCCCTTTGTTCTCGATCTTGCCGATGCGCACGCGGCCGATCTCACCGGTCGCCTTGACATGGGTTCCGCCACAGGGCTGACGGTCGACGCCGAGGATCTCCAGCACGCGCACCCGTCCGGAGCCGGCCGGTGGCTTGACCGACATGGTACGCACCAGTTCCGGGTTTTGCGCCAGCTCCTCATCGCTGATCCAGGTGGCCTGGACCGAATGGTTCTCCTCGATCAGCCGGTTCAACTCGCCGGCGATCCATTCCTTGTCGAGCGAGGTGTTGGGAAGATCGAAGTCCAACCGGCCCTTGCCGTCGCCCACCTGGCCGCCGGTGACGTTGCCCTCGATTATGCTGCACAGCAAGTGCATGCAGGTGTGCATGCGCATCAGGCGATGGCGGCGGTCCCAGTCGACCTCGGCGCTTACCGGCGTTCCGGGCGCGGGCAGGGGCGAGCCCTCTTCGAGGACATGCAGGATGTCCGTGCCGTCCTCGCTTTTGCGGGTGTCCACCACCCGAAGCCGCGTGCCGTCGCCCAGCACCAAGTAGCCGCAGTCGCCCGGCTGGCCGCCACCCATGGGATAGAAGACCGTGCGGTCCAATCGAACGCCCGTCGGGTCCGCCGCGGCGACCTGCGCCTGGCAGCTCGTCGCGTAAGCGTCGTCGCGGAAGATCATCTCCATGGCACAAGTCTCCTCAAGTCTCCGGCCTGCCTTGCTTGGCTGCTCGCTCAGGTCAGCCAGCGCGGGACCGGCAGGCCCTGGTCGCGTAGGAATGATGGGTTGTAGGCCTTGCTGATGTAACGGTGTCCCCAATCGCAGAGAATGGTGACGATGGTATGACCGGGGCCCAGATCCCGGCCCATGCGGATGGCGCCGGCAACGTTGATG
>JBFELD010000291.1:0-3987 GCA_041552375.1 Kiloniellaceae bacterium
CCGACGAAGCCGAACAGCACCCCGAAAGCCAGCAAGGCAAAAATCACCCACACCGGATGCAACCCGACCCGGCCGCCGACCAACAACGGCGTCAGGACATTGCCTTCCATGATCTGGCCGACGAAGAAGACGGCGGCGACGATGGCCACGCGTGTCCACTCGTCGAATTGCAGCATCGCCAGGCCAACGGAGATCAGCAGCCCGAAGATGGACCCCGCATAAGGAATGAAAGTCAGGAGCCCGGCAAGCAGGCCGACCACCACCCCGAACTCCAGGCCGGCCAGCGTCAGACCGACGGCGTAGAAAACACCCAGGACCAAGCAGACCAAACCCTGGCCGCGCAGAAACCCGGCAAGTGTTCGGTCCACGTCGCTGGCGAGTTCGCGAATGACCGGAGCGTGGCGGCGCGGCAGCCAGCTATTGATGGTCCCCACCATGACGTCCCAGTCGCGCAGGAGGTAGAACGCCACCACCGGCGTGATGACGATCAACGAGACCAGGTTGGCGATCGCCGCCCCCCGCGTCAGAACCTCGCCCGCCGCCTCGGCGAGCCAAGCCACCGCCTTACCGGAAGAACCCTCGATGGTACTTTTGAGCTTCTCCATCAAGCCCGGATCGACCCGTGCCTGCAACATGGATAGCATCTGCTCGATCCAACCTTTCAAAACCTCCGCATAAGCGGGCAGCCGCGCGATCAGGTCGGAAAGCTGAGTGGTGAAGACCGGCACGATCAACATCATCGCCGCCACGCAGACGATCAGGAACAGCACCAACACCACCACGGCGGCCAGCCACCGCGGCGCGTTCCAAGTCTCCAATCGATCGCACAGGGGATCGAGAAGATAGGCGATGGCCATGCCGAGAACGAAGGGCAACAAGATGCCGCGCAGGAAAAAGAGCGCGACCAGAAAGACGGCCAACCCAATGAGCCAGAACTTGATCTGCCGTTCCGCCGTCATCCGGGCGCCTCTTCACGATTGGTCGCGTGAGGCACGACCTTGGCCGGCATCGCCTGACGAGATGGGATCATTGGCTGGTGTCGGGGCTGAGCGTCTCCGGTGTCGCCAGCGCGGGATCGGCCGGACCTTCCAGCGCGTCGGACTGCGTGTGGTCGCCGGTCTCCGACGGGAACCCCGAAGAGGCCGGAAAGCGCGGCCCCACGCCCATTCGCGGCTTATTCGGGAAGGGTTGTGTTTCCTCCGAAAGGCTCAACTCCCATTGGCTATCGGCATTCAAGGCCAAACGCAGTTCGTTTTGCGCCAAAGCCTGGCTCAACTGCTGCTCGGTGCCGGCAAAGGCGATATCGAGGCCGCTGCCGCCCTTTGATATGCTGAGGATTTTTACCTGGTCGATGGCCGCCACTCGCCGCAACCGGTCGCGCATCTCCAGCCAGGCCGCCAGATCGGGCGTATAGGCATTGACGAAGATGGCGCGCAGGTTGCCGTAAGCGATCAGATTGTTGCGTTTCCAGGCCTCTTGGATCTCCCAGTTCAGGGAGTCGGCGGCTTGGCCCATCACCGCTTCGAGATCTTCGCCCTCGCGCTGCTCGAAGGTCTCACCGAGCCGCGCCGCGCCGGCGCCTGAGAATTGCAGCGAGGTGGTCGACAAACGCGCTGTTCCCTCCTCCGGCGAACCTTGCAGCCGGGCCTCGCTGACGATGATGTCGCCGGCATTGTAGCGCTCCATCAGAGGCGTCAGCATCGAGTCGTTGAGGATCATCGCGCCGTCCGCCGATACCGAGGACATATCCTGGAGGTCCCCCAAGGGCACCAGCAGCGGCACCAACTCCGCATCACTCGCATGCCACAGCCAGAATTCGTACCAAGGATTATCGAGCCAGATGCGGCTCCCCTGATCGTCGGTCCAGATCGGCACGATCAGCACCGGATCACTGCGCGTCACCGCGAAGGGGATGTTGCTGCGGCGTAGAAAACCTTGCACCTCATCGCCCAGAAAGCGCACGGTAAAGTCCGCGATATAGCGCACGTCCGACGTGCGCTCATCATCGACGGAGAAGTTGACCGTGAGCGCGAAAATATCCTGCAAGGGCAACTCCGGGACGTCCCGCCAATATTCCGCCGGCACGAGGCGCTGGAAGAGCCGGTTGAGCGCGGCGCGATGGCCTTGGGCGATCGCCTGCTCACGCGCCTCGACGGCGGAGTTGGCGGTCACGTCGATCGGAACCTTGCTAACCGTGAAGAGATCGCTTTGCGCCGCCGCCGGGGATACGAGCCCTACCGTCACCACAAGACAAGCGGCCATCAGCGCCGCGAGAAAGGCGATTGAAATGCCTCTCGGATCGGTTACTTTCCGCCCGCACGGAAATGCCATCGCGGTCTCCCTCCCAAGCCTGCAGGGTCATAAACTATGCCAGCGGACCGGACCATAACAAGCGGCAAGGCAAGAACCTATAAATCCGCCGGGGTCGACATCGATGCCGGCAACGCCTTGGTCGAGGCGATCAAGCCCTTGGCCGGCTCGACCGCGCGGTCCGGCGCGGACGCCGATCTGGGCGGCTTCGGCGGCCTGTTCGACCTCCGCGCGGCCGGTTTCAAGGACCCCGTGCTGGTCGCCGCCACCGATGGCGTCGGCACGAAGCTGAAGATCGCCATTGACACCGGGCGCCATGATACCATCGGCATCGACCTCGTCGCCATGTGCGTCAATGACCTGGTGGTTCAAGGCGCCGAGCCCTTATTCTTCCTCGACTATTTCGCCACCAGCCGGCTCGACCCCGAGAGCGGCCGGGCAATCGTCGCCGGCATCGCCGAGGGTTGCCGGCAGGCTCGCTGCGCGCTGATCGGCGGCGAGACGGCGGAAATGCCGGGTCTCTACGGCGCCGGGGATTACGACCTGGCCGGCTTCGCCGTCGGCGCTGTCGAGCGCGGATGCCTGCTGACCGGGCGTGAGGTGGCGCCCGGCGACCTGGTCCTGGGGCTGGCTTCGAGTGGGTTGCATTCCAATGGCTTCTCGCTGGTGCGGCGGGTGGTGGCGGATCTCGGGCTCGACTATGTGGCCCCCGCCCCCTTCGCCCCCGAGACGACCCTTGGCGAGGCGCTTTTGGCCCCGACACGGATCTACGTCCGGCCCCTCTTGGCCGCCATCGAGGCCGGCGGAGTGAAGGCCTTGGCCCACATCACCGGCGGGGGCTTGCCCGAAAACCTGCCCCGGGTGCTGCCCGAGGGAATGGCGGCGCGGATCGACCCGGCGAGCCTGCCGCGTCTGCCCGTCTTCGACTGGCTTGCCGGGGCCGGCGGCATCGACGACGAGGCCGAGCTGCGCCGCACCTTCAACTGCGGCATCGGCATGGTCGTCGTGGTGGTGCCCGATCGGGCCGCGGAGGTCGCGGACGTGCTGAGCAACGCCGGGGAGACGGTCCATACCCTAGGCCGAATCGAGCCCCGCGAGGCAGACGCCCCGGCGGTGATCTTCGCCTCCTCCCCGTCGGAGTCCTAGATGGCGGCGGGCAAGCTCAAGGTCGGGGTGCTCATCTCCGGACGGGGCAGCAACATGGAGGCCTTGTTGAGCGCCGCGGCCGCACCCGACTACCCGGCCGAGATCGTCCTGGTCATCAGCAACCGGCCACAGGCCGCTGGCCTGCAAACGGCGCGAGACCTCGGTATTCCCGCCCAAGCCATCGACCACAAGGCCGTCGACGACCGCCAGGCCTTCGAGATCGAGCTGACCAAAGCCTTAGCGGCCGCGGGGGTCGAGCTGGTGGCGCTCGCCGGTTTCATGCGCGTGCTGACGGCGAGCTTCGTCGCGCGCTGGCACGACCGGCTGATCAACATCCACCCCTCCCTCCTACCGCTTTTTCCCGGGCTCGACACGCATGAGCGTGCCCTCGACGCCGGGGTCAAGCTGCACGGCTGCACGGTCCACTTCGTTCGCGCCGAGATGGACGCCGGCCCGATCATCGGACAAGCGGCGGTGCCGGTGCTGACGGGCGACGATGCCGAAAGCTTGGCCGCCCGGGTGCTCACCGCC
>JBFELD010000292.1:0-3971 GCA_041552375.1 Kiloniellaceae bacterium
GAAATGGTGATCGTGTACCACCTCGAAGTACTCGACGATGCCCGCCAGCGACGCGACAGACTCGTAATTGAGCCCTCCGGGGTTCAGGACCGCCGGGATCACGCCCTCATGAAAGAAGTGGTTCTGGTTGCGGCAGGCCGCGATGGCCTCGCGCTTGCCATAGAGCACGGCCAAATGAGGCCCATAGATCTTGTAGAGGCTGAAGAGATAGAAATCGACGTCCCATTCCTTGACGTCGATGCGGCCGTGGGCGGCATAGGCGACCCCGTCGACGCAAACCTTGGCCCCCACCCGGTGCGCCATCGCCGCGATCTCGGCCACGGGGTTGATCGTCCCCACCACGTTGGAGACATGCGGGAAGCAGACCAAGCGCGTACGCTCGCTCAAGAGCGCTTCCAGATCCGCCGGGTCCAGCTCGCCCGTGGTGCCGTCGATACACCATTCCTTGACCACGACGCCAAACTCCTCCAGCCGGCGCCAGGCGCCCGAGTTTGCCTCGTGATCCTGGTTGGTGACCACGATCTCATCACCAGGGGCAAAGGACGAGCGCAGCGCCTGGGCGAGGACAAAGACGTTGAGCGTCGTCGAGGGACCGACCACGATCTCGTCCTTGCCGGCGCCGATCATCTCGGCCACGGCGCCCAGCGAGCGGTCGAGGCGCGCCGTCATGTCCTGGGACGCGGCGAAGGGATAATGGGGCTGGTTCTGGCAGCGTTCCATGGCGTCGGTCAACCGGCCGATCACCTGCCGCGGCACGTAGGAACCGCCGGCGTTCTCCAGGTAGACCATGCCGTTTTCCATCGGTGGGAAGTGAGACCGGCAGAAGTCGACGTCCAATTCGGGAAGGCGCGCGTCGTTGGGCATGGATATCTCTCTTGAGTCAGGGCTCGACCAGGTTCTGTGGCCGGCCGTCGAGGAAGGCGATGACGTTCTCGACCGCGCCCTCGTTGATGCCGGTGACGGCCTCGGGTGTCTGGTCGGCGGCGTGCGGCGTCAGCACGACCCGGTCGAAGGCGAGGATCGGCGCGTCGGCCGGCAGCGGTTCCTGCGGGAACACATCGAGGGCAACGGCGAAGAGCCGCCCGGCGGCGAGCGTCGTGCAGAGCGCGTCCATGTCGACCACCGCGCCCCGCGCGCCGTTGAGAAGGATCGCTTGATCCTTCATGCGGGCCAGCTCGGGCACGCCGATGAGCCCCTCGGTCTCGGGCGTCAGCTTTACGTTGAGGCTGACCACGTCCGAGCGATCCAAAAGCTCCTCCATCGCGACGAAGGTAACGCCCAGCTCCGCCGCCCGCTCGGGCGAGGGATTGAACGTCCAGGCGATGACCTCCATGCCGATCGCCTGGGCAAGCCGCGCCAGCTCGGTGCCGACGTTGCCGGTCCCGACGATCCCGAGCGTCTTGCCGCGCAGATAGATGTTGGAGCAGACGTTCCAGCGTCCAGCCCTGATCTCGGCCGTCTCATGCGGCAGCTGCTTGGCCGCCGCCAGCATCATGGCAAAGAGGTGCTCCGCCACCATCGGCACGGTGCGATCGGGGATGTTGCAGACTGTGATCCCGCGCGCCTTGGCCGCGGCGATGTCGATGGAGTCGCTGCCGATCGAACAAGTGGTCATCATCCTGAGCTTCGGCAAGCGGGCGAAGTCCGCCGCGCCCCAGCGCACTGCGCCGCGGGAGTTGATGATCACCGTCGCCTCGCGCGCACGTTCGATCTTTTCCCCGTCGTCAGTGGGCCGCGTGTCGTGCACCTCGACCTCGCCATAGGCGGCAAGCCTCTCCAGGGCGGCCGAGCCGCCGATCTGCCGGGGCGCGTCGCCCGGCACGACGATCAGGGGGACATCGGCCATGTCTGGTCTCCTCGGCGCCCGTTAGCTCTTCAGCTTGTCGCGGAGGATCTTGTTGACCACGCCCGGATTGGCCTGGCCCTTGCTGGCCTTCATGACCTGCCCGACGAACCAGCCGAGAACCTTCTCGTTGCCGGCGCGGTACTGCTCGACCTGGGCCGCGCCATTGGCGATGGCCTCATCGATCAGGGCCTCGATCGCGCCCGCGTCGGAGATCTGCTTCAGGCCCTTCTCTTCGACCACCTGGGCCGCGGTCTTGCCGCTCTGCCACATGGCGTCGAAGACGTCCTTGGCGATGCGACCGGAAATGCCGCCCTCGGCGAGCAGGTCCAGGAGGCCGCCCAGCCCTGTCGCGTCCACCGGCGCCTCCTCGAGGGAGGCCCCGCCCCGATTGAGCGCGCCGAAAAACTCGCCGGTCACCCAGTTGGCGGCCAGCTTGGGATCGCGCCGGCCCTCCCCCTCCCCGACGACGGCTTCATAGAACTCGGCCATCTCGCGCTCGGCCACCAGGATGCCGGCGTCGTAAGGGCTGAGACCGAAGTCCTCGATAAAGCGATGGCGCTTATCGTCCGGCAGCTCGGGCAGGCTCGCCCGGACCTCCGCCACCCAGGCAGGGTCGAGGTCCAGCGGCAGGAGGTCGGGATCGGGGAAGTAGCGGTAGTCGTGCGCCTCCTCCTTGCTACGCATGGCGCGGGTCGTGCCGCGCGCGGTATCGAAGAGCCGCGTTTCCTGGTCGATCTTGCCCCCCTCCTCCAGGATTTTGATCTGGCGGCGGGTTTCGACCTCGATAGCCTGTTGGACAAAGCGGATGGAGTTGAGGTTTTTGGTCTCGGTCCGGGTTCCCAAGGCCTCGCCCGGGCGGCGCACCGAGAGATTGACGTCGGCCCGCAACGAGCCTTCCTCCATATTGCCGTCGCAGGTCCCGAGGTAGCGCAGGATGGATCGCAGCTTGCGCAGGAAGGCCGCCGCCTCGGCGGCGGAGCGCATGTCAGGACGGGTGACGATCTCCATCAGGATCACGCCCGAGCGGTTGAGGTCGATATAGGTCTTGCTCGGATGCTCGTCGTGCAGCGACTTGCCCGCGTCCTGCTCCAGATGCAGGCGCTCGATGCCGACCTCCTTGGCGGTACCGTCCTCCAGCTCGAGCGTGACCGCCCCCTCACCGACGATGGGCTGTTGGTATTGGGAAATCTGGTAGCCCTGGGGCAGGTCCGGATAGAAGTAGTTCTTGCGCTCGAAGACCGAGTGAAGGTTGATCTCGGCGTTCAGGCCCAGACCCGTCTTCACCGCCTGCTCCACGGCCTTCTTGTTCAGCACTGGCAGCATGCCCGGCATGGCGGCATCGACCAGCGAGACCTGACT
The DNA here is from genome assembly GCA_041552375.1 of Kiloniellaceae bacterium. Classification (GTDB taxonomy): domain Bacteria; phylum Pseudomonadota; class Alphaproteobacteria; order Kiloniellales; family Kiloniellaceae; genus JAJFGK01. The sequence continues at coordinate 3,206 of JBFELD010000292.1, forward strand.
GTTTGGCGCCGCCCCAAAGGCCGTTGCCGCGCCGGAAAAGAGCTTGGAGTGCGAGGTCGCCTGGGCATGGACCTCCAGGCCGATCACCACCTCCCAACCGGCACCGTTACCGCTCATGATCCCGTCTCCCGGCCGGCGATGAAGACCGGCTCCGCGGTGAAGTCGGCGGCCTCTTCCAACACTCCAGCCACACGCAGGACCATCTCCTCGTCGAAGGCCTTGCCGATGACGTGCAGACCGAGCGGCAGGCCCTCGGCCGACAACCCCGCCGGGACCGAGATCGCCGGCAGCCCGGCCAGCGAGGCCGGCACCGTGAAGACATCGTTCAGGTACATGGCGATGGGATCGTCCATCTTCTCGCCCATGGCGAAAGGCGCCGAGGGCGCGGTGGGTGTGAGGATGGCGTCGACCGTCGCGAAAGCCTCGGTGAAGTCGCGCAAGATCAGGCTGCGCACGCGCCGCGCCTTGTTGTAGTAAGCGTCATAGTAGCCGGCCGAAAGCACGTAGGTGCCGATCAGCACCCGGCGCTTGACCTCGGCGCCGAAGCCCTCGCCGCGCGTCGCCTCGTACATCTCCAGCGGCGTCTCGCCGGGGACCCGCAGGCCGTAGCGCACGCCGTCGTAGCGCGCCAGGTTCGAAGAAGCCTCCGCCGGGGCGATGATGTAGTATGTCGGCAGGGCATAGAGGGTGTGGGGCAGCGAGATCTCGACCGCCTCGGCGCCGGCCGCCTTCAGCCAGTCGATGCCCTGCTGCCACAGCGCCTCGA
>JBFELD010000293.1:0-3959 GCA_041552375.1 Kiloniellaceae bacterium
AGCTCGCTGATGAGTGTATCGGGATCCACCTTAAGGCCATAAGTGGTCTCGATCTCGATTAGCTGTTGCCGTGCCGCCTTCAGGCTCTGGCGCATCCAAAAACGATCCTCGGCGCCGAGGATCAGGTTCTCCAGGACGGTGAAGGTCTCCACCAGCATGAAGTGCTGGTGGACCATGCCGATGCCGGCGGCGATGGCATCGCTGGGCCCGGCGATGGGTCGGGCCTGGCCGCCGATCCGGATTTCGCCTCGATCGGCTTGGTAGTAGCCATAGAGGATCTTCATCAGCGTCGACTTGCCGGCGCCGTTCTCACCGACGATACCGTGGATGGTGCCGCGCCCGATGGTGAGGTTGACGTCGCAGTTGGCCTGCACGGCGCCGAAGCGCTTGTCGATCCCCCTAAGCTCGATAGCCGGGGCGGGAGGGGCGCCGGTGGTCTCCGCCATGGCCCGTCACCCGCCCCCCGTCCACGATCAATAAGTGCAGGTGTTGTCCGCCGTGTAGTCGGCGACCGCAATCTCGCCCGAGGTGATGAGCTTTTCGGCGGAGCGCATGCGCTCTTCCATGTCGGCGGTGACCAATTCCCGATTGTGATCGTCGAGCGCCCAGGCCACACCGTCCTCGGACAGGCCCAGCACCTTGATGCCGGGCTCCCAGGTGCCCTCCATGACGCTGCGGAAGGCATCTTCCACCGCCACATCGACGCGCTTGACCATGGAGGTCAGCATGGTTCCCGGGTGCAGGTGGTTCTGGTTGGAGTCGACGCCGATGGCAAGCTTGCCGGCATCCACGGCGGCCTGGTACACGCCAACACCGGTGCCGCCGGCGGCGGCGAAGACCACGTCGGCGCCGCGGTCGAACTGGCTGCGCGCCAGCTCGCCACCCTTGGTCGGGTCGTTCCAGGCGGCCGGCGTATTGCCGGTCATGTTGACGAAGACCTCGGCGCCGGCGTTGATCTGCTTGGCGCCCTGCTCGTAACCGCAGGCGAACTTGCGGATCAGCGGGATGTCCATGCCGCCGATGAAGCCGACCTTGCCTGATTTGGAGGCCATGGCGGCCAGCATGCCGACCAGGAAGGAGCCCTCGTGCTCTTTAAAGACCACGGACTGGACGTTGGGCGCATCCACCACGCCATCGATGAGGGTGAACTTCACATCCGGCAGCTCGGCGGCAACCGTCTCCACGACCGAGGTCTGGGCGAAGCTCACCGCGACGATGATGTTGGCGCCCCGCTTGGCCATGTTGCGCAAGGCCTGCTCGCGCTGGGCTTCGGTGGTGGGCTCGAACTCCATGTAGGCGATGTCGGTCGACTTACGGAAATTCTCGGCGCCGTTGAAGGCGGCCTCGTTGAAGGACTTATCGAACTTGCCGCCCATGTTGTAGAGGATACCCGGCGTTACGTCGGCGGCCTGCACGGGCACGGCTGTGGCGGCACCGAACGCTATGATGACAGTGATGGCGAGGCTGGCGAGAATTTTGCGCATGAGAGGGTCTCCCTGTTTCGGTCGAGCGCTGTCGCGGCCTTGCCGGCAGGCTCGTTGTCGTTGATCTCGTCCGCGAGTCTCACACCAACGCCGAGGGCTTGCAAGAGCGTGCGTCGAGGCTCTAGACCGGGTCCTCTGCGGGGGCGAGATGCAGGCGTTGGCCCTCGTAGGGATGGGCGGCGGCGACCTCCTCATTCAGCTCTACCCCGATGCCGGGGCGCTCCGGCGGGATGATGTGGCCGTCCTCGAATTGCATGGGCTCTTTCAGGATCTCGGCGTGAAACCCGCCCCAGGTCTCGATGCTCTCTTGGATCAGGAAGTTGGGACTGCAGGTGTCGATCTGGACGTTGGCCGCACCCTCGATCGGCCCACAATAGAGGTGGGGAGCTATCTGGGCGTAATGCGCCTCGGCCAGCGCGGCGACCTTCTTGGCTTCGAGAATGCCGCCGACACGGCCCAAGGCCATCTGCAGGATCGAGGCCGCCTGCTGTTCGAGCACGCGGCGGAACTCGTACTTGGTGGCCAAACGCTCGCCAGTGGCGATGGGGATGGTGGTGGAGCGCGCCACGCGGGCCATCTCCTCCACGTTCTCGGGTGGCACAGGTTCTTCGAACCAGAGCGGGTCATAGGGTTCCAGACGCCGCGCCAGGCGGATCGCGCCCGCCGCGGTGAGCTGCCCGTGGGTGCCGAAGAGAAGATCGCAGCGCCCGCCCACGGCCTCGCGGATGCGGCGCACGAAGGTCTCGGAACGCTCGAGCGCCTCCAGGGAAGGTTGGCGCGGGTCGAAGGCGGAGTAGGGCCCTACGGGATCGAACTTGACCGCGGTGAAGCCGAGATCGGCGTAGTAAGCGGCCCGTTCCGCGGCGATATCGGGGTCTGTATAGACGCTCTCGTCCGTGCCCTCTTCGGGATAGATATAGGTGTAGGAGCGCAGCTTTTCGTGCACCCGGCCGCCCAGAAGCTCGTAGACGGGTTTCCCGAGCTCTTTGCCGATGATGTCCCAGCAGGCCGTCTCCAGCGCGCTCAAGACACCGATCAGGGACAGATCGGACTTCTGGCTGTAGCCGCTGGAATAGACCCGCCGCCACAACAGCTCGATCTTGAAGGGGTCGCTGCCGATGACGTAGCGTTCGCCCACGTCCTCGATCATCCGGGCCACCACGGACGGATGGAAGGGAATGCAGTAGGCCTCGCCATAGCCGACGATGCCGCTGTCGCTGACGAGCTTGACGAAGACCCAGTAGGGGCCGCCGTTGTGCGGCGGCGGGTTGCCCACGACGAAGGTTTTCAGATCGGCGATTTTCATGGGGCCGGGTCTCCCTGTCCGAGCGGCGCGGTGCAATGGCGCCCGAGCTTACAAGGATTCGCCGGGCCCAGGCGACGACTGTTTAATGGCGCTTGGGGATGGCAGCAGCATTGACGCCGACGGCCCGCTCCTGTCCAATGCCAATCGCGTATACACCTCGCCGAAGATTGTGTGCCAATGTCAAAGTTCCTGTACCTCGTCCTCGCCACCGTTGTCGTCTCTGTGCTCGCGGTCGTGATAGCGCTGCGGTACCGCAAGACCGTCGTGCACGACTGGCAGTGGGGGTTGCTTTACAAGCTGGGAAGGTTCCAGCGCGTCCTGAAGCCCGGTGCTTACTGGTGGGTGACGCCGCTGCACGAGATCATTTTCCTCGACAAGCGCCGCCAGACCGAGATCATCCCGGGCCAGGAGGTGCTGACCAAGGACACGCTCGGCGTCAAGCTGAGCCTGGTGGTCGAATACCGGTTCGCCGAGCCCCACTTGGCGATGAGCGAGGTGGAGGACGTGACCACACACCTGCATTCCGTGGCCCAGATCGCCATCCGCAAGGCGGCCGGCGAGCGTGACCTCGATATCTTGCTGAACGAGCGCGAGGTGGTTGCCGAGGAGGTTCACGCCGCCACGAGCGCGGCCATGACGCCCCTGGGCGTCGAGGTGGTCGCCACCTCCCTGCGCGATATCATGCTGAGCAAGGAGCTGCGCTCGGGCTACGCCGCCGTGGTCACGGCGCGCAAGGAAGGCGAGGCGAACCTGGAGCGAGCCCGCGGCGAGACGGCCGCCCTGCGCCATCTCGCCAACGCAGCGCAGATGGTCAAGAACAACCCTGATCTGATGCAGTTGAGACTGATTCAGTCGATGACGGCAACGGAGGCGGCGCGGCGCACCTTCGTGATCGGCGTGCCGCAGACATCGGCAGCGATGGATCACGCGGTCGAGCAAGAAGATCCGGCATCCGACTAGCCCCTATAGAATCTGGCATTGCGCGGTCGTCGTTGCTTCGGGTTGAGCATCTCAATCATCGGGGATAGGCTGATACGTGGTCGGCTGGCGCCGGTACCACGCATCGCGTGGACCAGTCCGCATTAAGCCGCCATGTGGGTTCGACTCCCACCTCGACTGGGTGCAAACGGCACCTTCCCGGGGCCGGCGTTTCGGCGCAGGCGACGATC
>JBFELD010000294.1:0-3948 GCA_041552375.1 Kiloniellaceae bacterium
AGGCAATGGCCTCCTGGTCGGCGCCGATGAGAAGGACGGACGCTTCTGGGCCGAGGAGGGCACGCCGCTCGATTTCGGTCACGACCTCCTGCCCGACGATCTGGAGCGCATCTCCGACAACGTGATGCGCGCTTGCGAGCGCATGCCCTGCCTCGCCGAGGCGGGAGTGAAGCGGGTCATCAACGGCCCCATGATCTGGACACCGGACACCGCCGCACTGGTGGGGCCGGTGCCGGAGCTGAGAAACTACTATGTCTGCACCGGCGTCATCCCCGGCTTCAGCCAGTCGGGTGGTCTCGGTCTGGTCTTGGCCCAGTGGATCATCGACGGCGAGCCGGAGATCGACGTCTTTCATTGGGACGTCGCCCGTTTCGGTCACTGGGCCGACAAGGGCTATACCAAGGCGCGGGCGTTGGACAACTACTCATCGCGCTTTCGCATCCACTTTCCCAATGAGGAGCGCGAGGCCGGCCGGCCGGTGCGCACGCGCCCCCTCTATGAGCGGCAGAAATCGATGGGCGCCGTCTTCGGTCAGTCCTTCGGCTGGGAGCATCCCCTTTGGTTCGCGCCCGAGGGCATGCCGGCGGAGGACCACTTCACCTTCGCGCGGGCACGTTGGTTCGAAGTGGTAGGCGATGAATGCCGCGCGCTCAGGCGCTCGGTCGGTCTTATCGACATCTCCAACTTCGGCAAGTACGAGATCACCGGGCCCGGTGCCGAGGCCTGGCTCGACAAGCACTTGGCCAATTGCATCCCGAAAGAGACCGGGCGCGCCAGCCTGACCCCGATGTTGAACGAGAAGGGCGGCGTGATCGGTGATTTCACCGTCACGCGATTGGGCGACGAGCGCTTCTTCATGGTCGGCTCGGGTGTGGCCGAGCGCTATCACTGGCGCTGGTTCAACCGCTTCCTTCCGGCCGAGGGGGTGGAGATCCGGTCGCTTTCGGACAGCCACGTCGGCTTCAACATTGCGGGTCCCAAAGCCCGCGAGCTGTTGGCGAAGCTCACCGATCTCGACGTCTCCAAAGAGGCCTTTCGCTTCCTTCGTGCCCGCGAAACCCATATCGGCCAGGCGCCGGCCATCGTCGTGCGCATCTCCTTCACTGGCGATCTCGGCTATGAGGTCTATTTCCCGGAGGCCTATCAAGAGGCGGTCTTCGAAAAAATCCTGGAGGCGGGAGCCGCCTTCGACATTCGGCTGGTCGGCTCGCGCGCGCTCGGCTGCCTCAGGATCGAGAAGGGCTACGGCTCTTGGGGCCGCGAATTCTCGCCCGAGTGGTGGCCTTTCGAGTCCGGGCTCGACAAGCTGGTCAAGCTCGACAAGGGCGAGTTCGTGGGGCGCGAGGCGGCGGTGCGGTTGAGCAATCAACCGCCACGCGAGGTGCTGTGCAGCTTCGTCATCAACACCACGGATGCCGATCCGGTCGGCGGCGAACCCATCTTCAAGGGTGATCAGCCTGTCGGGCGCCTTTCCTCGGCGGCCTATGGCTTCAGCGTCGATGCCACGGTCGCGTTGGGCTACGTCAGATACGAACATGCCCAGCCCGGCGACGGCTTCAAAATCGAGGTGCTCGGTGAGCCCTGTGCCGCCCGGCTGCTCGAGGAACCTCCCTTCGATCCGACGGGTGAGCGCCTAAGAGCCTGAGGATTGCCGAGGCTGAGCGAGGCGCCGCACGAAGGTCTCGATGCGCCCCATCGCCTCTTCCAGTCGGTCTAGAGGGAGGGTGTAGGAAAGCCGGACATAGCCTTCTCCCGAGGGGCCGAAGGCGTTGGCAGGCAGCAGCGAGACCGCTTCTTCCTCGACCAGCCGCCAGGCGAACTCCTCGTCGCTGAGGCCGGTGTCGCGCACGTCGATCATGCAGAAGATGCCGGCGTCCGGGCGCACGCAGCCAAGCTGATTGATGCGGGAGATCCGATCGACCACGAAGTCTCGGCGTGCCTTGTAGGCCGCCTTCATGTCGGCGGTCTCCTGGATTTCACCGGTCAGCGCCGCGATCGCGGCGTCCTGAATGAACTGCGGTGTGCCATAGAGAATGCAGTTCGAGAGGATCTCCATATGACCGGCGAGCTCACCCGGCGCCACCGCCCATCCCAGCCGCCAGCCGGACATCGCATGGGACTTGGAAAGCGATCGCACGACCACCGTCCGCGACGCCAGATCCGGAAAGCTCCCCGGCGAGATGAAGGGGTGGTCGAAGCACAAAGAATAATAGACCTCGTCGGAAATCAGCCAGATATCACGTTGGTGAAGCAGGTGGGCCAAAGCCTCGATCTGCTCGCCCGTAAGCATGCGTCCCGTGGGGTTGTGTGGGAAGTTCAGAAGGATGGCGCGAGTGCGCGGGGTGAGCGCCGCCTCCAGTCTCGAGATATCGAGGCCGAAATCGTGGTCGAGCGCGAGGGAAACGTGCGCCACCTCGGCGCCGGTGGAGCGCACCACGCCTTCGAAGGTCGCATAAGCTGGGTCCAGGAGCACGACCTCGTCACCGGGCCCGGCGATACAGTGCATGGCGTTGTAGAGCGCGTATTGCGCGCCGCTGGTGACGACCACCTGTTCCGCCGCGACCGGGCGCCCGAGCAGGCGGCTCTCGAAAGCAGCGACGGCCTCGCGCAAAGGCGAAATTCCGGCAGCCGGGACGTAGTGCGTGCGGCCGCGCTCGATGGCCTCGAAGCAGGCCTCGTTGATCGCGCTGGGGGTGTCGAAATCGGGATCGCCAACCGTGAGGCTGATGGCGTCCCGACCCTCGCGGGCGAGCTGTGCGGCCCGGTCGTGGACCCGCCAAGCGCGCGAGCCGGCACCGGCGATGCGTTCCACCAAGGCGGAATAAGGCATGCCGGTCTCGGCGTCTCGGGGACGGGTGACCAAGCCTGGATCGGGCGTCGAATTCATCTCTCTACTCACCTCTGGATCTGGATTGTTGGCCCCAAGCCGCGCAGAGCCGTGAGCGCGACGCATCCTGCCCGCAAAGCGCCGGGCGATCAACGGATTGGCGAGGCGCGCGCTCAGTCTATCTTCTTCAAGAACAGCCAGACCAGGAACCCGAGATAGGCGAAGACCGTCAGGTTGAGGATCGTGTCGGTCAGCGTTCCGATCAGCATCAGCGCGTCTCCTCACGCAGGGCCCGCAGCAGGCAAACGGCCAGGAGCAGGACGATGAAGACGAAGGGCATGGCCCCCAGTGCAATGATGGAGCGGACCGCTTCTATGCCGTCCGAGAGGATCATGACCAACCCGAGTGCGCCCAGGATGACACCCCAGACGAGCTTGACCTTGACCGGCGGATCGAGCGAGCCCCCGGTCGAGAGCATACCCAGCACGAAAGCGGCGCTCACCACGGAGGTCACGACGAAGAGAAAGGCGGCCAGGATCGTCGCCAATGAGGTCAGAGTCGACAGCGGCAGTCCTTGCAGGACGATAAAAGTCGTGGCATCGACGTTGCTCTTCACCACGTCCAGCAGATGCGCCTCTCCCTTCAGCACCTCGAAGAAGCCGGTCCCGCCGAAGACGCCGAACCAGAGGATCGAAAAGGCGGTCGGCACGAAGACGACGCCGAGAACGAACTCACGGATCGTCCGTCCGCGCGATATGCGGGCGATGAAGATGCCGACGAAGGGCGCCCAGGCCAACCACCAGACCATGTAGGTCAGGGTCCAGGCGTGGAACCATCCGGAGATCCTTTCGTCGAAAAAGGCGAAGGTATTGAAGCCATGGGGGATCACGTTCCAAAGATACTCGCCGATGGCGCCTACGATCCCGTTCATCATATAGTGGGTCCGGCCGATTATCAGCACGTAGACCATAAGCAATCCCGCCGTGATCATCGCCATGTTCGACAGTCGTGCCATGCCCTTGCTGAGATCGACTGTGAGCGGCAATAGGTAGGACACGCACAGCAACGCGAATAGTCCGAGCGGCAAGGCCGCACCGGTGTCCTCCAAACTGAAGACGACC
>JBFELD010000295.1:0-3941 GCA_041552375.1 Kiloniellaceae bacterium
CCGCGGTGCGTCAAAACGCCCTGCTCGATCACGCCGCGCGCTGCTTTTCGGTGGCCGGTATGGCGCTGCCGCTCTTCCTCATCGCCATGTTGTTGCAGATGGCCTTCTATGGCGGGCTCAGTTGGTTTCCGCTCCAGGGCCGCATGAATAGCGAGGTGCTGCTCGACTATCCCTTCGGGCGCATCACGGGTCTCTACCTCGTCGACACACTGCTGTCCGGTCAGTGGATTGCCTTCAAGAGCGCGGTTCATCACCTCGTCTTGCCGGTCCTGTCACTGTCCATCGCCTCTCTGGCCGTGATCACGCGCATCACGCGCAACACCATGATCGAGGCCTTGGGCCAGGACTTCATCCGCACCGCCATGGCTTATGGCCTGCCAAAGCGGGCCGTTTACTTCCGCTATGCGCTGAAGGCGACCTTGATCCCCATGCTGACCGTGATCGGCCTCACTTACGGCTTCATGCTAGGTGGTTCGATCGTCATCGAGTACATCTTCGACTGGCCCGGGCTGGGGGGCTATGTGGTCAGCGCCATTCTCAAGAACGACTTTCCGGCCGTCATGGGAGTAACGCTTTTCCTGGCGACCATGTATCTCACCATCAATCTGGTTATCGACCTGCTCTACTTCGTCGTCGATCCGAGGCTGCGCGCATCATGAGCGACGGATCGCAAGAGGCGGCCGTCGCCACCCTTCGACCGAGCTGGAGCCTCTATCTGCGCCATTTCGTCGGCCGGAACTCACTGTTCGTCTTCGGCGTCGGGGTCTTCGTCCTCATCGTCTTCTGTGCCCTCTTCGCCCCACAGATCGCGCCTTACGAGCCGAGCGCGATCAATTTCGCCGACAAGCTGGAGGCGCCCAGCGCCCGCCACCTCATGGGGACCGATTCGTTGGGGCGCGACATCTTCTCTCGGGTTATTTATGGCTCACGAACGTCGCTGGTGATCGGCGTGACGGTGCTGCTGCTCTCCATGGCTCTTGGGGTGCCGATCGGGCTCTTGTCCGGCTATTTCGGCGGCCGGGTCGATACGGTCCTGATGCGCATCTCGGACATCTTTCTCGCCTTTCCCCCGCTGCTTTTGCCGATCGCCATCACGGCCGCGCTGGGGGCCGGCCTCTTCAACGCCATGATCGCGCTCGCCATTTGCTGGTTTCCCTGGTACGCGCGGATCGTCAGGGGCTCGGTCATCGCCATTCGCAAGGAGCTCTATATCGACGCGGCGCGGGCCATGGGGGTCGGACATTTCAGGATCATGCTCCGCCACGCCTTGCCCAACGCCTGGACGCCGGCCATCGTCCAAGCCTCGATGGATTTCGGCTATACGATCCTTGCCGCGGCCTCGTTGAGCTTCATCGGCATCGGCGCCAAGCCGCCGACCATCGAATGGGGGCTGATGGTCGCCCTCTCGCGCTCCAAATTCCTCGATTACTGGTGGACGGCGGCCTGTCCCGGCTTGGCGATCTTCGTCACCGTGCTGGCGGTCAATCTCGCGGGCGATGGTATCCGAGATCTCCTCGATCCGAAGCAGAGGATGGCACGATGACCCCCCCGGCTCTGGAGATCCACGATCTCAAGGTGCGTTTCCCGGAGCTTGGCCGTGTCGTCCAGGCGGTGCGCGGGGTGTCCTTGGAGGTTGGCGGCGGCGAGATCTTCGGACTGGTCGGCGAGTCGGGCAGCGGCAAATCCATCACCGCGCTCTCCTGCCTGGGATTGGTGCCGCCCCCGGGCGAGGTCAGCGGTTCCATCACCGTCACCGGCCGCCAGGTGGTCGGGCGCGGCGATAGCGAGCTCGCCGACCTGCGCGGCGGCACCGCGGCCATGATCTTCCAGAACCCGGGCACGGCGATGAACCCCTTCCTCAGCATCGGCCGGCAGATGACCGACGTCATCCGCATTCATCGCGCGCTCGACGCCGGCCAAGCCCGCGCGGCCGCGGAGGAGGCCATCGCCTCGGTCCACATCGCCGATCCCGGCTTGGCACTTCGCAAATACCCGCACCAGATGTCGGGCGGCCAGCTGCAGCGGGTGATGATCGCCACGGCGATGGCATGTCAGCCGCGTCTCTTGATCGCCGACGAGCCGACCACCGCGCTCGACGTGACCATTCAAGCCCAGATCCTGAGGCTGCTGCGCGAGCTGGCCGACGCCGCCGACCTGGCCATCCTCTTCATCACCCATGACCTGGGCGTCGTCGCCGCGCTCTGCGATCGCGTGGCCGTCATGTACGGCGGTCTCATCGTCGAGAGCGGTCCGGTCGAGCGGGTCTTCGAGGCGCCGGCCCACCCCTACACCCACAAACTCCTGGAAACAGTGCCCGAAATCGGCCGCGGCAAGCGCGAGCTGGATTTCATTCCGGGACAGGTCCCCGACATGGCCGCGCCGCCGAGGGGCTGCACCTTCCATCAACGGTGCGACAAGGCGAGCACGGTCTGCCGCCAGCAACAGCCTTTTGCACGCCAAGTCCATGGCGACGGCAACGTGGCCTGCCATCACGCCGCCGGTGTCCTATCGCTCGACATCATATCGGGACAGGAGGCCGCCAGTTGACCGCCCTTCTCTCCATCAACGAGGTCAGCAAGTCCTTCAAGACGCGCGCCGGTGTCTTGCACGCGGTCGACCGGGTTTCGTTCGAGATCCAGGAAGGCGAAACCTTGGCATTGGTCGGTGAGTCGGGCTGCGGCAAGAGCACGATCGCGCTTGCGCTTCTCCAACTGATCGGCGCCGACAATGGCCGCATCCTGTTCGACGGGATCGCCGTCGATCAGGCCCGCGGCGCGGCCAAGCGGCGCCTGCGGCAACAGCTGAGCATCGTCTTCCAGAACCCCTACTCCTCCCTGAACCCGAAGATGCGGATCAAGGACATCGTCGGCGAGCCGCTGAGGACCAACGCGGGTCTCAGGGGCCGGCGCCTGCGCGAGCGGGTCGAGCAACACTTGCGCGACGTCGGGCTCGGGGTCGAGCACATGAACCGCTTTCCACACGAGTTCTCCGGGGGGCAGCGTCAGCGCATCGCCATCGCGCGGGCGCTGGCGCTGGAGCCCAGGTTGCTCGTACTCGACGAGCCGACGGCCGCTCTCGACGTCTCGGTCCAGGCGCAGGTGCTCAACCTGCTCCGCGGGCTGCAACATCGTCTCGGCCTCAGCTTCCTCTTCATCTCCCACAGCCTGGCGACCGTCGAGTACATCGCTGACCGGGTGTTGGTCATGTATCTGGGCCGCATCGTCGAGAGTGGACCGGTCGAGGCGGTCTTCGCCAAGCCTCGCCATCCCTACACCCAAGCCTTGTTGAGCTCCGTGCCCTCGAAGGACCCGAAACTCCGCGGGCAATTCGAGCCCCTCGAAGGCGAGGTGCCGAGCCCACTCAGCCGTCCGCCCGGATGCGCCTTCGCGCCGCGCTGCCCGCGCGTGACGACCGACTGCCGGACCCGCCCCCCCGAACTGGCGGAGTGGACGGACGGACGGCAAGTCGCCTGTATTCGACCTTTGACAGGAGATGCCGAGCATGACTGAGTCCGCCTCGCCACCGGAGCTCGACACGGAAGATAATGGCCGGACGGACCGCGCGGCGACCTCGAGCGGCAAACCGGGAAGCTGGCCCACGCTGGCCGACTGGGATCAGCCGCCCCACAACCGCTGGACATTTCTGAACATGAGCCAGCTGTTCCCGACGGCGGTCGTCTCCCGGGGCAACGGACCGATCCGCGACTTTCCACGCCGCTCTCACGATCTCGGGCAAATCGCCCTGCGACGCAATGATGGCACGGCCGCGACGGTGGCCGAAGTTCTGGACGAGACCTACACGGACGGGTTCCTGGTTCTTCACCGTGGTGAGATCGTCTGCGAGCAATATTTCAACGGCATGACCGCCGAAACCCGGCACCTGGCGCAGTCGGTGTCGAAGTCGGTGGTCGGCTGTCTGGCCGGCATCCTCGTCGGTCACGG
>JBFELD010000296.1:0-3924 GCA_041552375.1 Kiloniellaceae bacterium
AGCTTGAAGTTGAACTGCTCCAGGTAGCGCAGGCCGCCGTGGAAGAGCTTGGAGGAGCGGCTCGACGTTCCTGAGGCGTAGTCACGCTGCTCGACGATTGCGACCGACAACCCCCGGGTTGCGGCGTCGAGTGCGGTGACGACGGCATTTGGCACGTTGTCGGCCGAGGGATCGGCGCTTTGACGGAGCCAGCAGACATCCTCGATATGGGCAATTCCGGCACCGCCGCGCGTCTCCTCCTCGGCATCTTGGCGAGCCACCCTTTGACGACCGTGATGACGGGCGATAGCTCGATGCGGCGCCGGCCTATGGGACGTGTGATCGAGCCCCTGGCGGCGACCGGCGCGCGGTTCATCGCCCGTGAGAACGGACGGCTACCGGTCACGGTGATCGGGACCGGCGAGGCCTTGCCCCTGGACTATCGCCTGCCGGTGGCCTCGGCGCAGGTCAAGTCCGCCTTGCTGCTGGCCGGCCTCAATGCGCGCGGCGATAGTGTGATCGTGGAGCCCGAGCCGACGCGTGATCACAGCGAGCGGATGCTCTCACACTTTGGCGCCACGCTCGAGATTGAGCCCCTGACGCGCGACGGCGGCGCGCCGGCTGGTTCCGGCCGGCGGATCGTTCTCAAAGGTCAGCCCGAACTCGCCGCCGCGGACGTGAGCGTGCCCGCAGACCCGTCCTCGGCCGCTTTTCCCATGGTCGCCGCCACGATCCTGCCCGGCTCGGAGATCCTGATCCCCGGCGTTTGCCTCAACCCCAACCGCTGCGGATTGATCGAGACCCTGCGTGAGATGGGTGCCGACATCGTGATCGAGGGCGAGCGCGTTGTCTGCGGCGAGTCCGTGGCTGACCTGCGGGTGCGCGCGGCGGCGCTTGCCGGGATCGAGGTGCCGCCCGAACGTGCGCCCTCGATGATTGACGAGTACCCGATCCTCGCCGTGGCCGCCGCCTTCGCCGAAGGGCGCACGGTCATGCGGGGTCTCGGCGAGCTACGGGTCAAGGAAAGCGACCGACTGGCACGCGTCGCCGAGGGTTTGACGGCTTGCGGCGTGAGCGTCGAGGAGGGACCCGACTGGCTGATCGTATCGGGGCTCGGTCCGAAATCGCGGCCGCGCGGCGGCGCGGTGATCGCCAGTGCTTTGGACCATCGTCTGGCCATGAGCTTTCTGGTGATGGGGCTTGGCGCGGAGCGGCCGGTGACGATCGACGACGCGACGCCCATCGACACCTCCTTTCCCGGCTTCGCGGCGCTTATGGGCGGTATCGGCGCAGACCTGCGCGCCGCCCCGGCCTCGCGGCCCGATTGAATGTCCGGGCCGGTCATCGCTGTCGATGGGCCCACGGCCTCCGGCAAGGGCACGCTGGCGCGCCGTATTGCCGCTGCTCTGGATTTTGCACATCTGGATACCGGTACCCTCTATCGGGCCGTTGCCGCAAAGCTGTTGGAAGCGGGTGCAAACCCGGATGACGCCGTCGCTGCGGCCCAGGTTGCCGAAGCTCTGACGACAGAAGACCTGAACCGCCCCGATTTGCGCCGGGAGAGCGTCAGCCAAGCGGCCTCGCGGGTGGCACGCCTGTCATCGGTACGCGAAGCGCTGCTGGACTTCCAGCGCCGCTTCGCCCGCCGCCCGCCGGACGGCAGGGCCGGTGCCGTGCTCGATGGCCGCGACATCGGCACCGTGGTCTGCCCCGAAGCCGAAGTGAAGCTATTCGTCACGGCCAGCGCCGAGGTTCGCGCGGTGCGGCGTCATAGGGAGTTGCTCGACCGCGGGGAAGAGTCTATATACGCGCGCGTTCTGCAGGACCTCGAGGAACGAGATGCCCGAGATAGTGGCCGCGCCGTGGCGCCGTTGAAAGCCGCGCGCGACGCCGTAGCCATCGATACCTCGGACATGGACATCGACACCGCCTTCGAGGCCGCGATGACCGCCGTTGAGGAGGCCCTGATGACGTAACGTTGCCGCGCCCCACGGGGCGCTGTGACACCATGACCGCGCCGGCCCACCCGAAGGCCGGAGACCGTTGCGCCCGGGATGATCCCGGGAAGACCGGCGGAGACAACCGCCCGGCCCGCTTAACCGATTGAAGAGGAAATGAGATATGGCAGACGCCACAACCGAAACGCCGGATGCGCCGGAGGAATCCTTCGCCGCTCTGCTCGACGAATCCCTCGGTCGTTCCAGTAGCCTCGAAGGCAAGGTTCTTAAAGGCACCATTGTTGCCATCGATGGCGATGCGGCGGTGATCGACGTCGGGCTGAAATCCGAAGGCCGGGTCGCGCTCAAGGAGTTCGCCGAGGCGGGACAATTGCCCGAGATGAAGCCCGGCGACGAAGTCGAGGTCTTCCTCGAGCGCATGGAGAACAAGAACGGCGAGGCCGTCCTCAGCCGCGATAAGGCCAAACGCGAGGAAGCCTGGGTGCAGCTCGAAAAGGCTTTCGAGAAGAACGAGCGGGTCACCGGTGTAATCTTCGGGCGCGTCAAGGGCGGTTTTACCGTCGATCTTTCCGGCGCCGTCGCCTTTCTGCCTGGCAGCCAAGTCGACATTCGTCCCGTGCGCGACATCGGGCCCCTGATGGGGTCGCCACAGCCCTTCCAAATCCTCAAGATGGACCGCTCGCGCGACAACATCGTCGTCTCGCGCCGCGCCGTCCTCGAGGAAACCAGAGCCGAGCAGCGCTCCGAGTTGGTTGCCAACCTGAAGGAGGGTCAAGCCCTTCAGGGTGTGGTCAAAAACATCACCGACTACGGTGCGTTCGTGGACCTGGGCGGCGTGGACGGATTGCTGCACGTCACCGATATTTCCTGGAAGCGGATCAACCATCCCAGCGAGGTGCTCTCCATCGGTCAGCAGGTCGAGGTTCAGGTCATCCGCTTCAATGCGGAGACCCAGCGCATCTCCCTCGGCATGAAGCAGCTCGAGGCCGATCCTTGGGAGGGCGTGGCCGCCAAGTATCCGATCGGCACCAAGTTCACCGGCCGGGTGACCAACATCACCGATTATGGCGCCTTCGTCGAATTGGAGCCGGGCATCGAGGGCCTGGTCCATGTCTCGGAAATGAGCTGGACCAAGAAGAACGTTCATCCGGGCAAGATCGTCTCGACCTCGCAGGAAGTCGAGGTCATGGTGCTGGACCTCGACGAGCAGAAGCGGCGCATCAGCCTCGGCCTCAAGCAGTGTGGTGACAATCCCTGGGATTCCTTCGCCGCCAACTACCCGGTGCAGACCGAGATCGACGGCGAAATCCGCAACATCACGGAGTTCGGTCTGTTCGTCGGGCTGCCGGGCGAAATCGACGGCATGGTCCACTTCTCCGACCTGTCCTGGGACCTGCCGGGAGAAGAGGCCGTCAAGCAGTACAAGAAGGGCGATACCGTCAAGGTGAAGGTCCTCGACATCGACACGACCAAGGAAAGGATCAGCCTCGGTATCAAGCAGCTGTCGCAAGACCCCTTCAAGGAGTCCACGCAAAGCGTCCGCAAGGGCGCGGTCGTCACCTGCACCGTGCACAAGGTCTTGGACAACGGGATCGAGGTCGAGCTTCAGGGCGGTGCCATCGGCTTCATCCGCAAGGCCGAGCTGTCCCGAGATCGCAGCGAGCAAAACCCCAGCCGCTTTGCCGTCGGTGAGAAGGTGGATGCCCGCGTGATCACCGTCGACCCGAAATCCCGAAAGATCTCGCTTTCCATCAAACAGCGCGAGATCGCCGAGGAAAAGAAGGCGGTCGCGGAATACGGGTCCTCGGAGTCCGGTGCCAGTCTCGGCGATATCCTTGGGGCCGCCTTCAGCAGGGCAGCCGAGGAGAAGGCCGCCGAAGAGAGCGTTGACGAAGAGAGTGTCGCCGAAGAGAGCGTCGCCGAAGAGAGCGTTGGCGAAGAGAGCGACGCCGAAGAGCAGGCGACCGCGACGAAGTCGACCAAGGCC
>JBFELD010000297.1:0-3917 GCA_041552375.1 Kiloniellaceae bacterium
GACCCACATCGCGGTGATGTAAAAGACGATGCCGATGGTCGCGGTCCAGAAATGCCAGCTCACCAGCTTCAAGGAATAGAGCCGCTCGCGCTTCCACACCCAAGGCACGATGCAGTAGAGGGCGCCGAAGCTGACGAAGCCGACCCAACCCAGAGCGCCGGAATGCACGTGGCCGATCGTCCAGTCGGTGTAATGACTGAGCGAGTTGACCGCCTTGATCGACATCAGCGGCCCTTCGAAGGTGCTCATGCCGTAAAAGGCGACCGAGACCACCAGCATGCGTACCACCGGATCGGTGCGCAGCTTGTCCCAGGCACCCGAGAGTGTCATCAGGCCGTTGATCATACCGCCCCAAGAGGGCATCCAGAGCATGATCGAGAAGGTCATGCCCAGGGTCTGCGCCCACTCCGGCAGGGCCGTATAGAGCAGATGGTGAGGACCGGCCCAGATATAGAGAAAGATCAGGGACCAGAAGTGGACGATCGACAGGCGGTAGGAATAGACCGGCCGGTTCACGGCCTTGGGAACGTAGTAATACATGATGCCGAGGAAGCCGGCGGTAAGGAAGAAGCCGACCGCATTGTGCCCGTACCACCATTGCGTCAAGGCATCCTGCACACCGGCGAAGACCGGATAGCTCTTGGCCCCGCCCAACGAAACCGGGATCGCCAGGTTGTTGACGATATGGAGCATCGCCACGGTGACGATGAAGGCGAGATAGAACCAGTTCGCGACGTAAATGTGGGGTTCCTCGCGCTTCCAAAGCGTGCCGAGGAAAACCAGCAGATAGACCACCCAAACCAGGGTCAACCAGAGATCCGTATACCACTCGGGCTCGGCATATTCCTTGGACTGGGTGACACCCAGCACGTAGCCGGTCGCCGCCAGCACGAGGAAGAGCTGGTAACCCCAGAACACGAACCAGGGCGCGTAACCGCCGGCCAGGCGCGCGCGGCAGGTCCGCTGGACGACGTGAAAGGAGGTGCAGAGCAGAATGTTGCCGCCGAAGGCGAAAATCACGGCTGAGGTGTGCAGTGGGCGCAGGCGGCCGAAGTTGGTCCAGGGCAGGTCGAAATTAAGCACCGGAAACGCGAGCTGCAGGGCGATCACCAAGCCGACGAGGAACCCCACGACGCCCCAGAAGGTCGACGCAATGGCCCCCGCCTTGATAACGTCATCCTGGTATCCCGCCGCACTCTCCGGATCGACCGGGTCGAAGATGCGCTTGACCAGCCAGAAAATGCCGCCCAGGCAAAAGAGAATGAACAGGGTGCCGTGAAATTGCATGACCCCGTCGTGCGCCCCGGCCACCAGGAACAGCCCCAAAACCGCCCCGATGCCCAGAAGACCCATGACGGGCCACGACCTTTCAGTGAATTGCATCACGCCGCCCCCTCATCCCGACAAAGCGTTACCAGCGAAAGAAGAACAGTCAGTCGCCACGCACAGATCTACCCTCTTCGGGCTCTTGCGAAAAGTCCGATGCGAGGATTTCTCATAGAAGCGTGTGAATTGATGATCATTGACTCAAGTCAAGGCGGCCTCATAAACGCGGCGCATCTCCTACCCCGTCCCGCCGCCCCGAGGCGGCCAGGTTCAAAACCCCTCCATCAGGGTGCCCAGGATCTCGAGGTCCTCGAGCCAAATTCGCCCTCCGGACCCAGCCGAAATGATGCGCTGAGCACGCAGCTGCGTAAAGGTGCGGCTGACGGTCTCCGTCGTCAGGCCGAGATAGTCGCCGATATCGGTGCGCGTCATGGGGAGATAGACCGGGTTGTCGGCCATTCCCCGCTCGGCGGCGCGGCGAGAGAAGAGCAACAGCATGGTGGCGACCTTTTCCTTGGCCGTCTTGCGCCCCAAGAGCACCATCTGTTCCTGAGCCACCGCCAATTCGTTGCTGGTTACGTTCAGCAGCCTGTTTTCAAGTGTGGGAAAGCGGTTGATGAGGTCGTCCAGCTCGCGCCGGGGAAATCGGCACAGCTCGCTGTCGACCACCGCCTCGGCGCCGTAAGCGTACTCGTCGGCCATGGCGAGACCCAAGAAATCCCCGGGAAAGAGGAAGCCGATGATCTGCCGCCGGCCGTCGCCGAGCAACTTGTAGATCTTGATCGACCCGGAGGTAACGTTGTAGCGGCAACGAGCCGCCTCTCCCTCGTCGAATATGGGGCCTCCCGCCCCGACGGTCATCCTTGCGACGATCTTCTCGAGTTCTTCCAACTCGTCGAAATCGAGCCCGGAACAGATCGACCGCAGCCGCACCGGACACGCCTGGCAGGGGGATCGGGATGCCTCACCACGGTCGCTGGCGCCTAAGCGCCCGATAGCGTCGCTATGCCGCGCGCGCGACTTGCCGGCACTGTACATCGCCCTGTCGAGCCCCATGTTTTTTCTCGTTCTTCGGTCGTATATTCGCATAGGGATATCGATCCCGCAATTGCGTTCGCCCGTGCCACCCGCCGATCGACTCGGGCCAAGCGACTCGGGCCATTTTTGACATAGCTCAATGAGCGGCCCACCGGTGCCCGTGAAGATTACCCTGGCCAATTTTGGTCGCCATGGTTAGCGGGATGAATACGCTAAAGATCGAGACGCTGCCGCGAAGCGACGTCGCCGTCGTTTTTCCCTTGGTCCAACTGCTCTTCAAAGACCTCGAGTTGGAGCAATGGACCAGGCATGCCGATGAGCTGATCACGTCTGACGGTTGGCGCGGTATCCTCGTTGCTCGGGACCTGCGCGAAGTCATCCTCGGGATGCTGCAGTACGAGCAGCGTGTCGGCTTGGATGGCACGTCCTTCATGACGGCCTCGAACATCCTCGCCTATGGGCTCACCCGTCGACACCGTGTCCGCGTCGCGGCGATGATGATCGAGGGGCTCGAACACCTGGCGCAGCGCTGCTCGTGCCAGATTGTCCGCAGTGAAATCCTCGAACACGGCGATGCCGACATCATCGACGGCCTCATCGATCATCTGCGCACCGCCGGCCACGAACCCCGGCACGTCACCTTCTTCAAACTGCTTGATCCGGATCTGCAACCACAATAAGAGCTTCTCCTACGGAAAATCGAAGGAGGAGCACGGCGATGCGAAGCGACCGGGTCCAATTCGAGGGTCGGGATGGACAGATGCTGGCTGCGCGCCTTGAGCGTCCGGCCGGCGAGGCACGGGCGGTGGCGCTTTTCGCCCACTGCTTTACTTGCACCAAGGAAATTCTGGCCGCCAAGCGAATCGCGTCGGCACTGGCCGAGCGCGGCATCGCCGTCCTGCGTTTCGATTTCACCGGCCTCGGCAGCAGCGAGGGCGAGTTCGCCAACACGAACTTTTCCTCCAATGTTGATGATCTCGTGGCCGCCGCGGACCATCTTCGCGCCACCCTGGCCGCGCCGAAGATTCTCGTCGGGCACAGTCTAGGCGGTGCGGCCGTGCTCGCCGCGGCTGAGCAAATCGGCGAGGCCACCGCCGTCGCCACCATCGGCGCACCGGCCGACCCCGCCCATGTCCAGCACCTCTTCGCCGACCACGCCGAGGCCATCGCGAGTGAGGGCGAGGCCGAGGTCCAGCTCGCCGGACGCGCCTTTCGGATCAAGAAGCAATTCCTCGAGGACATCGAGGGCCAACGCCTGGAGGCTCGGATCAAGGGCCTCGGCAAGGCGCTCATGGTCATGCATGCGCCCCTCGATCAGACGGTAAGCATCGACAATGCGGCGCACATCTTCCAAGCCGCCAAGCACCCCAAGAGCTTCGTTTCCCTGGATGATGCCGACCATCTGCTGACCCGGCGCGCCGATGCCGACTACGCCGCCGAGGTCATCGCCGCCTGGGCGTCTCGCTTTCTGCCGCCGGCCGAGCGCGAGAACGCACCCGAGACCGAAGATGGCGAGGTCCTGGTGCGCGAGAGCGGCGAGGGGCGGTTCGCCC
>JBFELD010000298.1:0-3884 GCA_041552375.1 Kiloniellaceae bacterium
CGTCGTGAGGGGACGACAGGCCGTGGAGTTCGTCGATCACCGTTCCATCTTGATAGACGACCAAGTTTCCGGACCAAGCGCCGGCGACATAGATCCGTCCGTTCGGGTGGGCGAGCACTCCCTCGGGGCCTCGAATTCGCGCGTCGAGCTGGCCGACCAGCTCTGCCTTGTGACCATCGAACTCGTAGACGGTCACCCGATTGTTATGGGTGTCGGCAACATAGGCTCGACCCGCGGCATCGAAGTCGATGTCATGGGTGCCCGATTGGTGATCCGCGCCGAACTCCCAGACCAGCGCGAGCGTCTCCGGGTCGAGAACGGCGATGCGATCGTGGCCGACATCGGAGACGAAGAGGTGGCGACCATCCGGAGAAAGCTTGAGATCGTGCGGGTTCTCCAACGCGACATCGCTTGCGCCCACGAATGTCACCCGCAGCTCGGCCGCCGAGGCAGGCGAAAGCGGGAGAACGAGTGGCAACAGCAAGAAAAGGCGCTGGATCATTCCGAATCCCTTCCCGCTGGTCACAGTGGCCACGGCAGTCTAGCGCGGCCTTGCTTTGACGAGGACTGCGCTCTTCGGCTGAAAGTCATGGGGAACCAGTCCCAGCGCGAGCCTGTTGGCCAGCGCTTTCAACGACAAAGATAACCACCGTCGACAGCCAGAACATGGCCGGTGATGAATGACGTTGCATCGGAACACAACCACAAAGCGCCTTCGGCCACTTCCTCGGGAGTTGCAATTCGGCCCATCGGGGCTTGAGCGATGAACTCGGCCTCGAGGTCCGGGCGCAGTTCGAAATACTGCTCGAGCATGGGCGTGCGCGTGTGGCTTGGGCAGATCACGTTGATACGCAGACCGTATTCCGCATATTCCAGGGCCGCACTCTTGCTGAGACTGACGATGCCGGCCTTGCTCGCCGCATAGGCGGAGCGGTGCGGACTACCTCCTTTCATACCAGCCGAAGCCGTGGTGTTGACGATAGCCCCGTGTCCCTGTTTGAGCATCTGGGGGATTTGATACTTCAAGCACATCCAGGTGCCCTTGAGGTTGGTTTCGAGGATGTGATCCCACGCTTCCTCGCCGAGGTCCGTCACCGCGACCATTTCCCCCATGATCCCGGCGTTGTTGTACGCGAAATCGAGCCGGCCATGAGCCGTAACCACATGATCGACCAAGGCTTTGATATCGGTGCTTTTCGATACGTCGGTCGGGACGAACTCGGCTTCGTTCCCGTCGTCTCGAACCAACTGAAGCGAGCGCTCGCCGCCTTCGACATCGATATCGGCGATGACGACGTTCGCCCCTTCTCGAGTGAAGAGGCGCGCAGCCGCCCGGCCGATGCCGGAGCCGCCGCCGGTGATGAGGCCCACCTTGTTCTCGATCCGACCCATCAGGACCCTTCGCAGCGTTCAGACAGGAGAGACAATGCGGCAACCTCCTCGATCGTTCCAGCCATAAGGCTGAAACCGGAAACGATGAGTGCAGTTGGTTACGTCCCATTTGTTATACCATGAGCCACCGCGCAGCACCCGCAAGTTTTGGCCCTCGAGGTACTCTGCTTGCCACTCGTCTTGTTCGGTGTCGTAAGGCAGCGGTTTTTTCCAGCGGGTAGCACACCACTCCCACGCGTTGCCAACACAGTCGAGAAGGCCGAAAGAGCTGGCGCCGGTTGGGAACACGCCCACCGGTGTCGTCGCACAAACCTGCCGATCGCGAGGACCTCTTGCGTTCAAGCGGGTTGGGTCGGGGTCGCCGCCCCAGGGGTAGGGTCGCCCATCTTGGCCTCTGGTTGCTTTTTCCCATTCGGCCTCGGTCGGCAGGCGATAGGACCGTCCGCTCTCAGCGCTCAACCATCGGCAGTAGGCGACGCACTCATACCAACTGAGTCCGATCGCGGGTTGGTTCGGCCCATTGAAGCGCGGGTCCCGCCAAAAACGCGGCTCTTGCCGGTCTTGCCCGATTTCGAGCCAACCCGCTTCGGTCCACAAGGCCTTGTCGCAGTAACCGCCGGCGTCGATGAACCGCCGGTACTCGATGTTGGTCAAAGGATACTTGCCGATCTGGTAACCGGGGAGGGACAGCACGTGTCGATCAGCTCCGCCTCCCATGAAGAATTCGCCGGCCGGAATGGACACCATTTCCCCGATACGTGGGTCGCCGAGCTCTCCGAGAACCTTGCCCGCCGCGATCCGCGCCCGCAAGGCGACCTGCGGGTCGGAGAGAGCCGCAAGGAGTCGCTCGGTTGCGGCTTTGCGGATACCGGGATCCACGGCGTCGTGCCGTTGCAGCAGACAGCGGCCCGCCAATACCGGATTGACCTGAACCAGGGCATCGAGCAGCTGATTTTCATATGCCTGACTTAGGCCGGAGGCCAGGATGGTGGTTTCTTCCCAGCCTGTTGGAGGCGGGGGCGGTAGGGGGTCGTAGTTGTTCTCAGGCCGCGTCCAGGCCGGCATCTCGGATTCCAGCCAAGCCCCACGCCACAACTCGTGGAGCTCGGCCGGGTCGAGCTTTTGCATCCTGACGGCCGCGAAGTATTCCTGCAGTAACTGGTGATAGAATCGCACGCTTTCCCGGTCCACCGGCATCTCGACAATGTTGGCGTTGGCGGCGAGGTCGAGGACCTGTTCGGCGGGGGTCTCTTGCGGCGGCCAACTTGGGTCGAGTTGCAGTTGGCGTGGCATCACCCTCTTGATCTGGTCGGTTTTCACGCGGCTACCGAAGCCGGAGCGACACTGCATCTCATAGGCCATGACAGAGAGGGCTTCACACAGGAGATCGGCATCCAGCCACCTTTCCGGAGGCGATTTGGCCTTGGCCCAATCCAGCAGGATCTGCGTGAAGCGACGCATCAATTTCGCCCGATCCTCTGCCAGATCGCCGTCTTGCTCGAAGACATCGATCATGACGGTCAGCAAGTAAGGGTTGCGGGCCATTTCCAGTAGCCGATGACGGTTGTCATCATGCCGAAGGGTGTCCCACAAGCCTTGCCATGTCTCCGGCAGCTCATTGTGTAGGAAATGCCTGATCTGATCGTGGCTTAGGGGTTGCACTTCGACGCGCTGCATTCCAGAGAACTCTTCGCCGTAGTCGAGAACGCGGCAGGTGACGACGAAGCGGTTTCCGCGTGTCGACCAATGGTCCATGAAGTCGCGCAAGGCTATGCAGCGCTCGCGGTAGCCCTGGACCGGCATTTCGTTCAGTCCATCGAAAACAATGAAGAGCCTTCCGGAATCGAGATAGGTCTGCAGATTGGCCGCCAGCTCGGGAGCCCCCCAGTGACCGGCTTCTTGCGCGCCGCCCCAAATCCGGGCGATGAAGTCCTCAACCGATGACTGCGCGGTGAACTCTCCGAGCCGCACGAGCAGCGGCAATCGGTCGGGCCTGTCCGCAAACTCATAGGTCAAGGCCTCGATCGCCGTGGACTTTCCATAACCCGGTTCTCCCAGCAGAATGATGCTTGAATACTTTTCGATCGTCGTGCTCAGGGACTCGACTTTGACATGTTTTATGTCCTCGCCGACAGCTATCCATTCGTGATACTCGAACCTGGCTCGGCGTCTGCGACGGCCGGCCGAGCGGGGTGCCGCCCTGTCAGGGTCCGACGGAACAACATCTCCGGTCTTACCCGCGAGCGGCACGTAGTAGGCGGCGTCCTCCGCGAAGCGAGATCTCACGCGCTCCCTATACTTGCGCTCCTCCAGGGACAACTCCGGCACCCGCGGCCGGCCGAGCGGGAACAGGCGATAGACCCTGACAGGGTCCTTGATGTTCTTGAGCCCTCTCTCGCCTAGGTCTTCGTAAGTGAGGTCGAGCTTGTTGTGAACTTGGTCGAAGACGGCGGCCGAGATGACGATACCGCCCGGCTCGGCCAGCCCTTCCA
>JBFELD010000299.1:0-3874 GCA_041552375.1 Kiloniellaceae bacterium
CCAGGACGACCGGTCCGCTCGCTCTCGCCCAACATTTCCGCGCCCCATCCCGGAACCCTTCTTTCCCTCTCACGCTGTATCAATGGCGATGGTTTCGTGATTAAGCCCACTGGATTTTGAAAAGCGCAATCGTTGCCTTAATCCAACCACCCCTACTCGTATACCAAGCCGTGGTCCGGTTTGGCCCGAGCGTCAAATGCGCCTTTGGCCTGGCCTTGATGGTGAGCCGCGCATGAAATATTTGAGCAGGGGGAAGACATGACTGCGGACCAGCTAAGAAACGAGCCTCCCAAACTGGCGATCAATCCGCGCGACACGGGTACCCTGGTTTTTACGGCCTGTTCCCACGCTGGCCTGAGTCAATGCCCCGAGAGATGCGCAGGGCACCTTTACGCCGCCGCCGCTCTTGGCTTCGGGGTGATGGGTGGCTTCCATCTGGCGGGAAGAACTTTCGAGGCCATCATCCCGCGGACGGTGCGCGACCTAGAGGAATTCGACCTCAAGGTCATGGTGACCGCTCTTTCAAATCCTCCAACAGGAAAGCTTCGACGGGCTGTGCTATGCCCTTTAGGGACAATGTTCCTGCAGGTTGTGAGGTCACGAGCTGTTCTGCCTCTGCGTATGTTCGTCGGCTGATCAATATCTCCCCGTCTTGAGCGTTGTCGCTTAGCCGCGCGGCCAGGTTTACGGCGTTTCCGATCGGGGTGTAATCAAACCGGCCCTCGACGCCGATAACGCCCATCGTCGCATAGCCGCTGGCGATGCCGACCCCAAGCCCGATGTCGATGCCAAGCTTTCCCCAGTGTTGGGACAGGTCCGTGAACGCGCGCCGGATGTCCAAGGCCAACCGGACCGCTCGAAAGTCGGGATCCTCACAAGGAATGGGATCGTTGAAGAACACCATGACCCCATCGCCGGCACGATACCCGATGGTTCCACGATATTGCACGACAAGCTGCCCGACCCGCTCGTGGAAACCGCGCAGCACTTCGATCAAGTCTTCAGGTTCCATGTTCTCGGTCATGGCGGTGAACCGTCGAATATCGCAAAAAAGGCAAGCGATATAGCGACGATGGCTTTCCAGCAGGGACTCTTTTCCCTCGGTCGTGATCAGATTTGCCACTTCGCCGGGCAGGAACCTTTTCAGCCGGGCCAACCGCTCTATTTCCTCCACTTGGTCGGTAACCCGGCGCTCGAGCAATTCATTCATCTCGGCGAGCTCACCCGCCTGCGCGCGTACCTTACGATTGAGGAAGGACAACATCCGAACCTGATTGAGGAATGCTGCGATCAGCAGGAGAACATAGCCGGAGGCCAAGATGGCGACGTGATAGTAAGTATAGAGGGTCCCTATGATTACCCCGAGCGCCACCACACCGAGCACAAGTGGCAAGTTCTCGCCGTGCCGCTTTCGGTCCACGACCAAACCGACCACCGCCGCCGCGGCGAAGAGCCACATCAGCACCGCCTGTAGGTGCGGATTGATCTCCACAAGCGTCAATCCGAAGATCGGCCCAACAACGATGAAAATTGTTTTCCAAAAACAGACGCCCAGAGATACCGCGGCCCCGAGATAGGCGAGGAGACCAAACCTAAAGATATTCCAACGCGATTCGACCAGATCCGTCATAAACGCAGATGTTCCGTGTTTTTTGAATGGAGCAGATTTACCGCAACGTTGGCGTGCGTCAACGAAACCATCAACCGGAACCGGTTCACTGAAATTTCCCAAAGGCCGGTTAGCTCATCGAGTGAGGGGCTACAATAGCATGTTGTGGCTAAAGGCCGACGCGGCAAAGAGCTCGGCGCGAGACGGAAAATGCTCTAGCCCACCTGCACAAGCTCGCGCGGCAACGGGGTCAGGATCTCGAAGCCGTTCTCGGTCATGAGCAGGGTGTCGATCAGGCCGGCGCCCGGGGCGCTTTCCCAGCCCTGGCGATAGCAGTCGTACTGGTTTTCGAAGTTCATGATGACGCCGGGCTCGAGCTTCGGCGGGGGGATGGCCTCACGCGGGCGCGGTCGATGTCGGCCCACCCAGTCAGGTGGCATGGCGATGCCGAGCGTATAGCCACCGATCAGCCATTCATGGCGCGCGAGATCGTGTTCACGGGCGAAGGCCATCGCGATCTCGTCCATCTTTTGCATGGAGTCCCCTGGTTTCACCTCGGCCACGATGAGGTCCATCATGGGCGCGTTGCGGAGGAACAGATCGACCCAGCGCTGGTCGACCTCGCCGAGTGCGAAGCTACGGCAGCAGTTCACGTGATAACGGTGCAGCGCGCTGCAGAAATCGATATGTATGATGTCACCTTGGCGAAAGCGGCGATGCGAGGGTGGCTCATGGTGCACACCGGCGCGCGGGCCGGCGCCGATCATATTGCGAATGCCGGGATAACCGCCTCCGCCTTTCAACAACTCGGCCGTCAGGACCGAATCCAGGTCGGTCTCCCGCATGCCCTCGCGGATCGCATCGCGCGCTGCCGCCATGGCCGCCGTCGCGATTTCCGCCGCCGCGCGCACGACCGCGATTTCGCGGGGTGACTTCTTGAGGCGCAGGTCCTCGATCAGGTCGGACCCATCGGTAAGCCGTGCCCCCGCCTCCTCCCATAGTCTTCCAATCGCCCGCAGATGGTCGGGATGCGGCCCATAGCAGCGGGCTTGTAGCGCGATGGTGCCGCGGGCCCAGCCCCGGCCAGCCACCTCGCCCGCGATCTCCGCGATGTGGTCGCGCACTGGGCCACGCTTGAAGAGGTGAAGGTGCTCGATCTCGGGATAGACCGACACCAGGATCTCGTGACCGTCGTTGTCGAAGAAGAGATGGGTTTCTTCGTCCGCAGGCAGAAATGCAACGCAGAGATTGTCGTGGGCGAACCAAATCTGGTCATAACCGAAAAGGTAGTTGAGGTCCGGCGGACTGGAGACCAAGACGCCCGAAAGATCCGCCGCCTTGAGCGCGCTCCGCAACCGACCTTGACGCGCGGCGTACTCTTCATGCGGGAAGGGTTGCGGCCAATCCACTTGCGCTCTGGTTCGATGATCCATCTCGTCCGCCGCAGGTCTGATGTGGGGCCGCGGGGGCTGCGCAATCGCATCGCCCCGGCTTTTCGGAACCGGGCTCTAGCCCATGATGTGCAGGCCGCCGTCGATGTAGAGAGTGGCTCCCGTGATCAGCTTGGCGGCGTCGGTGGCAAGACTAGCACAGGCGATGCCCACATCGTCGATGTTCACAAGTCGGCCCGTGGGCGCCTCGGCCGCCGCGCGGTCGAGAAGTTCGTCGAAGTCCTTGAGGCCGGAGGCGGCGCGCGTGTCCAGCGGGCCCGGAGAGATGGCGTGGACGCGAATATCCTTCCGGCCGAGCTCCCAGGCCATATAGCGCGCCACCGACTGCAGCGCCGATTTGACCGGGCCCATGACGTTGTAATTCTCGATCACCTTGTCGGCGCCGTAGTAGCTCATGGTGAAGAGCGCGCCGCCTTGGGTCATCAATGGCTCGGCCAGATGTGCCATGCGAATGAAGGAGTAGCATGAGACGTCCATGGCCGTCAGAAACCCCTCGCGCGAGCAGTCCACGAGCCGTCCGTGCAGATCCGCCTTCGGTGCGAATGCGATGGAGTGCAGGGCGAAGTCGAGCCGCCCCCAGCGATTGGTGATCTCGTCGAAAACCGCCTCCATCTGTCCGTCGACACGGGCGTCCAGAGGCATGAAGATGCCGGCCTCGACCTCCTCGGCCAGCGGCTGGACGTAAGGTTTGGCCTTCTCGTTCAGATAGGTGATGGCAAGATCCTCGGCGCCGAGGAACTTGAAGGCCTTGGCGCAGCCGTAGGCGATGGACTGATCATTGGCGATACCGATGACCAGCCCCCTCTTGCCCTCG
>JBFELD010000300.1:0-3854 GCA_041552375.1 Kiloniellaceae bacterium
CGGGAGAAGTTCATCCTGCATGACGGCCCGCCCTATGCGAACGGGCATCTGCACATGGGTCATGCGCTCAACAAGATCCTCAAGGACGTGGTAAACAGGTCCCATCAGATGCTGGGCAAGGACGCCCATTACGTCCCCGGCTGGGACTGCCACGGCCTGCCCATCGAATGGAAGATCGAGGAGCGCTACCGGGCCGAAGGCAAGGACAAGGACGCCGTGCCGGTGCTCGACTTCCGACGCGAGTGCCGCCAATTCGCCGAGCACTGGATCGTGGTGCAGACCGAGGAGTTCAAGCGCCTGGGCGTGATCGGCAACTGGAAAGACCCCTACACGACCATGGCCTACGCGGCGGAGGCGCAGATCGTGCGCGAGATCGGCAAGTTCATCATGAACGGCGATCTCTATCGCGGCGCCCGTCCGGTTCTCTGGTCGGTGGTCGAAAAGACGGCCCTGGCCGACGCGGAGGTCGAATACCACGACCACACCTCGACGACGATCTGGGTGCGCTTTCCGGTCTCGAGCAGCCCGGTCGCCGGGCTTGCGGGCGCGGCGGTCCTGATCTGGACGACGACGCCCTGGACCATCCCCGGCAACCGGGCCATCGCCTTTGCCGCCGGCGAGACTTATATCGTGATCGAGGCCAGTGCCGGTGGCGAGGAGAGCCGCGTTCAGCCGGGCGAGCGGCTGGTCGTCGCGCGAGCCCTGCTGGATCAGGTCCTGGCCGACGCCGAGATCACCGCGCACAAGGTCCTGGCCGAGGTCCCCGGCGGTGAACTCGCGGGGACCCTCGCCCGGCACCCCTTGCATGCTCAGGGCTACGACTTCGACGTGCCGCTTCTGGAAGGCGACTTCGTCACCATGGATCAGGGCACGGGCTTCGTTCACGTCGCTCCCGGCCACGGGGCGGACGACTACGAGCTCGGTATGAGGCATGGGCTGGAGCTGCCGCTGACGGTCGACGGTGACGGCCGTTTCGTGGATCAGGTGCCGCTTTTCGCCGGCTGCGAGGTCTATACGGCCGAGGGCAAGCCGGGGAAAGCCGATGGCGAGGTTTGCCGGGTGTTGGAAGAGGCCGGCGCGCTCCTGGCCCGTGGCCGCCTGCGCCACAGCTACCCGCACTCCTGGCGCTCCAAGGCGCCGCTCATCTTCCGTAACACGCCGCAGTGGTTCATCTCCATGGACGCCAAGGGGCTGCGCACGAAGGCGCTCGCCAGCATCGACGCGACCCGCTTCGTGCCGGCACCGGGGCGAAATCGTCTCTACTCCATGATCGAGCAGCGCCCGGACTGGTGCATTTCCCGGCAACGCCTATGGGGGGTGCCACTGCCGATCTTCGCCGCGAGAGAGAGTGGTGAGATCCTGCGCGACCAGGCCGTGATCGACCGTGTCGCCGAGGCCTTCGAGCAGGAAGGCGGCGACAGTTGGTTCGCCAGCGACCCGCAGCGCTTCCTCGGTGAGGATTACGATGCCGCCGACTACGAGCAGGTCACCGACGTCGTCGAGGTCTGGTTCGATTCGGGCTCGACCCATGCTTACGTTCTGGAGGCCCGGCCGGATCTCAAGTGGCCGGCGGATCTCTATCTCGAGGGGTCGGACCAGCATCGTGGCTGGTTCCATACCTCGTTGTTGGAGTCCGCGGGCACGCGCGGGCGCGCGCCCTTCGACACGGTCCTGACCCACGGCTTCGTGCTCGACGAAAAGGGACACAAGATGTCCAAGTCCCTGGGTAACGTCATCTCGCCCCATGACATTCTCGACCAGCAGGGCGCCGATATCCTGCGTATCTGGGTCGTCGCCTCGAATTACGAG
The DNA here is from genome assembly GCA_041552375.1 of Kiloniellaceae bacterium. Taxonomy (GTDB): domain Bacteria; phylum Pseudomonadota; class Alphaproteobacteria; order Kiloniellales; family Kiloniellaceae; genus JAJFGK01. The sequence continues at coordinate 1,810 of JBFELD010000300.1, forward strand.
GAGGACTTGCGTATCGGCCCGGAGATCCTGCGCTATCAGTCCGATGCCTATCGGCGTTTGCGCAACACGCTTCGCTATCTGCTCGGCAATTTGGACGGATTCCAGGAAAGCGAGCGCCTGGATGCCGAGGCCATGCCGGAGTTGGAGCGCTGGGTGTTGCACCGGCTGTGGGAGCTCGACGGTCAAATCCGGCGCGATATCGAGGCTTTCGATTTCCACAAGATATTTCAGGCACTGCACAATTTCTGCGCCGTCGATCTCTCGGCCTTCTATTTCGACGTGCGTAAGGACTCGCTTTATTGCGATGCGCCCACGTCGACCAGCCGGCGCGCCGCCCGGACGGTGCTCGATCACCTCTTCAACAGCCTGACCGCTTGGCTGGCCCCGATTCTCTGCTTTACCGCCGAGGAGGCCTGGTGGGCGCGCGGGATGACGAGTGAACCGTCGGTTCATCTTCGGGTCTTTCCTGAGATTCCCGAGGAATGGCGCGACGACGCCTTGGCTGCCAAGTGGGCGCGGGTGCGCGAGGTGCGCCGCGTGATCACCGGAGCGCTGGAGCGCGCGCGCGAGCAAAAGCGGGTCGGCTCAAGCCTTCAGGCGCACCCCTGCGTCCACGTCGACGGGTCCTATGAGGCCGATCTCGCGGGCGTGGACCTGGCCGAAGTTTCGATCACCTCGGACCTCGACCTCCTCGTCGGCGAGGGCACCGGCGATGCTTTCCGCCTGGACGATGTCGCAGGGGTTGCCGTGGTTGTCGAGCTCGCCGAGGGAGGCAAATGCCAGCGCTGCTGGCGCATCCTGCCCGAGGTGGGCGCGCCCGAGGATACCTCCGAAACTTGCCGGCGTTGCGCGGACGTCCTTCGGGGGCAGGAGGCCGCGGCCGAATAGGGGCCCCTTGTCGATGCGTGAACCTTCCAAGGCGAATATGCGGCTGACACTGTCCATCGCGCTGCTCACGTTGGTCCTCGACCAAGCCAGCAAGCTGGCGATGATGGACTTCGTCATGATGCCGCCGCGGGTGATCGAGGTTCTGCCGTTCTTCAATCTGGTCCTGGTATTCAACAAGGGCGTCAGCTTCGGTGTCTTCGGTGGCGACGGATCCTGGCAGGCTTGGGGCCTGTCGGCCATGGCGATCGTGATCTGCATCGGATTGCTGGTCTGGCAGTGGCGCCACCCCGAGGGCCACAAGGCGGCGGCCGTCGGCCTCATCGTCGGTGGTGCCATCGGCAACGTGGTCGATCGGATGCGTTTGGGCGCGGTCATCGACTTTGTCGACCTGCATGCCGGCGGTTGGCATTGGCCGGCCTTCAATGTGGCTGACAGCGCCATCATGCTGGGTGTGGTCCTGATTATTGCCGCGGAACTCTTGTCGAAACGCCCAACTCAGGATAAAAGGTCCAGTGAAGGAGGGGTGGAGTGATGTATAGCCACCTGAAATCGTTAACGCTTTTGGTGCTCGCGTTGATCCTTCTCCCGGCCTGCGACGGTGTGCGTAAGCAGTTCGGTATGGGTAAGTCTTCGCCTGATGAGTTTCGCGTTGTCTCCCGGGCCCCCTTGACGGTGCCGCCTGACTTCGGCCTTCGACCGCCGGATCCCGGAGCGGCCCGCACGAACGAGGGGTCGCCGACCAATCAGGCGCGCCAAGCTGTCTTCAAGATCGAGCAGGGCGGTGCGGCGGCCGTCGACGAGGCCATGGCAGCCGATGGCCGCAGCCTTGGGGAGCGCTCGTTCCTGCTGTCGGCCGGTGCGGACACCACGAGCCCCGATATTCGCCAGGTGGTCGATGCCGAGACCAATCGCATCAACGCCGAGAGCGAGGACTTCCTGAAGCAGTTGATTTGGTGGCGCAAGCCCGATGAGGTCGGCGTCGTCGTCGACGCCGAGGGCGAGGCCAAGCGTCTGCAGGAGAATGCGGCCCTGGGCAAGAACGTCACCGAAGGACAGACCCCGATTATCGAGCGCAAGGAGCGTGCGCTGTTCGAATTTTGACCGCCCCGCCTTGACGGTTATCGCCTCAATGAGTTGAACCGCCTTGCGATCGCCGC
>JBFELD010000301.1:0-3838 GCA_041552375.1 Kiloniellaceae bacterium
CGCTTTGGTGGCGGCCGTGGCCAGGTTGCACGGTGGCGTGCTCCGCTTGGACGACAATCATCCGGGCCTCAATGCGAGCCTCGTCTTGCCCAGCCGGTAAGCCCGGCACCGACCAGCGATAGCCAGCCGGCGATCAAAGCGAGCCCGCCCAGAGGAGTGGCCAGTCCGAAGGGACCGAGCGTGTCCGGGCCCATCAAACCCAGCCAGTAGAGCGAGCCCGAGAAGAGGATGATGCCGGCTTGAAAGGCGATCGTGGCGAGAGAGAACCACCGGTTTCCAGCGCACCGGACGCTCAGGGCGGCCACGCCCAATAGGGCGAGCGCGTGCCAGAGGTGCAACTCCGCGCCCCGCTTCATCAGCTCGATCTGCTCCGGTGGCACGATGCGCTCTGCGGAATGCGCGGCGAAGGACAGGATAACCATGGCCGCCGCACCGTTCAGTCCCGCGAGACTCAAGGAAATCCGCATCGTGTTATGAGCCTTGTTTAGGCCACCGTTCCGCGCGTCGAGGCGCTCTTCAATAAGGGCAACCCGCCTTGCCGCAGTTGGAGGCGCCTTGGGTCGGGACGTAAGCGCCGCAGGTCCGGCACTGGACCGTTTCCTCGACATCCAGCTTCTGGCGCGCCGCGGCCGGGTTTTTCCTATCGGCGGAATTCAGGTCGCGTTGGCGCGCCTCGGCTTCGCGGGTTTGCTTCAGGCGACCGAGAAACTTGAAGCCGTACCACACGACGGCGATGACCAGCGCGAGAACGAGAAGCTTCTGGAAGGAGGGTAGACCAAACATCGCAGCCCTTTTAGGTATGCTTCGCCCTTCAGGTCAAGCGGGATACCACATCAAAGCCCGAAGCGGCTCCAAAGGCCGCGCTCTTCCAGGGCGGCCAAGAGATCGCCGGCCCAAGTCGAGGGCAACAAAGAGCGAGCGCCGAGGCCGTGGCTTGTCTCGCTCTCCGAGCCGAAACGCTCCATCAGCCAAGACCGCCGCGGGCGGATCGGCACGATCCTGACCTTGTCGCCGTAGCGTTCGCGCAGGACCGAGTGCAGCTCGCCTCTTGCATCGGCCAGCCCCAGCTCGATGGCCTTGCCGCCGGTCCAGAACTCGCCCGAGAACAGTGTCTGCGAATCGGCGGTGAGCTTGGGCCCGCGCCGCTCGGTGACCCAATCCTTGAAGTGGCCGTGTATTTCTTCCTGAATGGCCTTCAGACGCGCGATGTCGTCCGGATTTTCCGGTTTGAAGGGATCGAGCATCGACTTTTTTTCGCCGGCGGTGTGCACCCGCCGCTCGATCCCGAAGCGATCGATCAGCCCCCCGAACCCGAAGCCGGAAGAGATGACGCCGATCGAGCCGACGATGGAGCTTTCCTGAACGAAGATCTCGTCCGCCGCGGCGGCCAGCCAATAGCCGCCGGAAGCGGCCACGTCCTCGCAAAAGGCCAGCAGCTTGACATCTTTCTCGGCGGCCAGGTCGCGGATCCGTTTGCCGATCAACGCCGCCTGCGCCGGTGAGCCGCCCGGCGAGTTGACGCTGAGCGCGACGGCGGCCAGATCCGGCAACTCGAAAGCGCGGGCGATGCTGCGCTCAAGGCCGTGACCGGTGAGACCTTGGCGCAGCGGCCCCAGGCTTCCGATGACACCGGCCAGGCGCAGCACGGCCACACGCGGCGGCGGCTCGCGAAAGCGCCGCAGCGGGATCACACGGAGGATCTTGCGCCAAGACATGAGCGAATAGATAGGTCATGCCGGCAGGACTGCCAAGGGTTCCTTCTTGAGCGCAGCCCCTCACCGTCTGGCGATACGGCGCCTGCGCCAACCGAGCAACGCGAAGCCGGCGCCGAGGCCGAGCACAAAGCCGCCGATGTGCGCCTGCCAGGCGATCGGTGCCCCGAACATATCACCCAAGGCGCTCAAGGGCCCCAGGACCAGGTTGAGGACCAGGATGACGGCGATGAAGCCAAGCCCGCCCCGCCAACGGTTTCCGCTTCTGAGCAAGGAGAGGACCGGCACGTAGGCCCCCATCAGGCCATAGACCCCGCCCGATGCGCCGATCATCACGCTTTCCTGGCTGCTGACGGCATACTGGGTCAGCGCTCCTACCGCCGCGGCGGCGAGAAAGACGACGATGAACCATGCCATGCCATAGGACCGCTCGACGAAGGACCCGAAGGCGACGAGAAAGCCCAGGTTCAGCAGAAGATGCAGCGGGTCGATGTGGATGAAACTATGCGTGACCAAGGGCGCCAGCCCGGCGAGGAGAGGACCGGTGTCGAGTGCCTGGGCGAAATTTCGGGTCGAAAAGGCGAGATGGTCCAACATCCAGGGGGACCACGCCTTCGGACCGAGGCGCAGGCCGGCGAAGACCCCGGCGAGAAAGAGCACCGCCCACAGGGTAGCCGGCGGAACGTTGAAGGCCGGCGGCGATCTCGTCGTTACCTTTGGGCTTTCGTCATCGGACATGAAGGGAACGGTGCCCGGCTCAAGCGGGCGCGGCGTCGAGGGCGGTCCTGACGGCCTTAGCCAAAGCCTGCACCTCGTCGTGAGCTTTGCTGGCTGGCGCATAGTCTCCGACCCATTTCCCGAAGGCGATGGAGTCGGAGAAGACACAACGTTGACTGAGCCCAGGCGCCAATGGTTCGCCGAAGCGTCCGAGGATAATCTCGATATTGCGTCCCGTGGCCGTGGAGCGGTCGACCTTCGAGGGGACGAGCAGGCATTTGGGCCGGGCGGCCCCGGTATGGGCACGGGCTTTGCCGATGAGCTGCAAGGCCGGCGCCGTTGCCGCGACGTCGGCGGTCGATGCGGTCACCGGCACCAACACGAGATCGGCGATGGAAATCGCCGCGCGGGTTGCTAGGCCAACATGGGGAGGACAGTCGATGATGACGAAATCCTCCTTCGCCGCGCGCACGGCCGCCTTCCACTCGGCGATACGCACGCGCTCGCGCGCCAGGTCCGAGCGCAGCAGGCGAGACAGAAGGCCCCCCTCGTCGTCGCGCTCCTCCTCCAGGGGCATGGCCCGCGTGGTGGCGGGAAGGCCGCCCTGAGAGTTCCAAAAACGGCTGGTCCCTTGCGTATCTGCATCGATGACGGCGGCGCTTGATCCCGAGGCGGCGAGCGCTGAGGCCAGATTGACCGCAATCGTCGATTTGCCCACCCCGCCCTTCAGGTTCGTCACCGCAATGATGCGCGCCATAATGTCGTCGGACCGATCGCCTAGAATTGAACGTCTCGCCGCAACGACTTGGCGGACGCATTCGTTGCCCTACCATATGATGGTCTTGCTGTAGACGGCAACCGCGGCGCCGTCCAGCAGAAATGTATTTGGGAGCAAGCCTGAGAGGGCTGGCGGAATCGGTCAAAAATCGGTCGAGCTTGGACAACTCGTGCCCGGCCGCCGGCGTACCCTCAGGGCCGCCGAATGCAACGAGAATCGACTAGGCAGCGAGGTGGAGCATGGCGATGGACTATCGCAGCGATATCAAAACCGTGGGCGTCGTCGGGTGTGGCGTAATCGGTGCCGGCTGGGCGGCGCGCTGCTTGGCGCGCGGCCTCGACGTGGTTGCCAGCGATCCCGCGCCGGGCGCGGAAGACCGGCTAAGGGCGGCGGTGGACAATGCCTGGCCGGCGCTGACGCGCGTGGGTCTTTGGCCGGGAGCCGACCGCGCGCGCTTGCGCTTCGAGGCCAACCTCGCGGCGGTTGCCGCGGAGGCCGACTTTTTGCAGGAGAGCGCGCCCGAGCGCGAGGACCTGAAACGGCGCCTTTTGGCCGAGATCGACCGCAATGCCGCCCCCGATGTGATCATCGGCTCTTCCACCTCTTACCTCATGCCCAGCCGCCTGCAGGC
>JBFELD010000302.1:0-3803 GCA_041552375.1 Kiloniellaceae bacterium
CTTGGGCTCAGGCTCGGGTTCGGTCTCGGGCTCGGGCTTGCTCTTTTCGGCGATCTCCTCCAGCTCGATCAACTCCACGGGTATGGCCTGCGTCGGCGGCAGGGGCTCGACCCAGTGCGGCAAACCGAAGATGGCCAGCAGGACCACGCCCACATGGATCACGCTGGAGAATATGTAGCCGCCGTGCATCAGGCCTTGCCGATCTTACCCGTCGTCAGTTGCAATCTTGGGCTGCATAGTAATCAACGCGACGCGGGTGAAGCCGGCTGCGTTAATCCGCCCCAAGACCTGCATGACGTGTCCATAGTTGTTGGCCCGATCGCCCCTCAGATAGATCCTCGTGTCGGCCTTGGCGTCAGTAATCGCGACCAGGCGCGGCACCAGGTTTTCCAGCGGCACCTCGGTGTCCTGAATGAAGATCTGCCCCGAACCGTCGACCGAGACCACCAGGGGCTCTTCCTGATCGGCGATGGACTGGGCTTGCGATTCCGGCAATTCGACCGGAACACCGACCGTCAGCAAGGGCGCGGTGACCATGAAAACGATAAGCAGCACCAACATGACATCCACGAAGGGTGTCACGTTGATCTCGCTCATCGGCTGGTAGCGCCCTTTGCGGCGCGGCGAATGGGCGCCCGCGTGAAGGCGTGAGGCCATGGTCGCTCATCCCTCCTCGAGCTGTCGTGACAAGATCGCCGTGAACTCCCCGGAGAAGGAGTCCAGCCGGCCGGCATAACGGTTGAGGTCGCTTGAGATCTTGTTGTAGCCGATCACCGCCGGGATCGCCGCCATCAGCCCCAAGGCCGTGGCGAAAAGCGCCTCGGCGATGCCGGGGGCGACGACCGCCAGGCTGGTGTTCTTCGAGGCGGCGATGGAGGTGAAGGCGTTCATGATCCCCCAGACCGTGCCGAAAAGGCCAACGAAAGGCGCCGAGGAGCCGACCGAGGCAAGGAAGATCATCTGCCGCTCGAGACGCTCCATCTCGCGCCCGAGGGTGATGTCCATGACCCTTTCGATTCGCTGCTGCAGGCTGGCCGGATTACGCTCCCGGCGCGAGCTCGCCGCGGCCGCCCGGCGCCATTCGCGCATCGCCGAAGAGAAGATCGCCCCCATGGGGTCCAGCGGGCGTTTGTCCATTCGGTCATAGAGATTATCGAGCGACCCGCCGGACCAAAAATCGTCCTCGAAATCGTCGGCCATGTCTCTCAGACGCCTGAGGCGCACCACCTTGTCGAAAATGATGGCCCAGGTCCAAAAGGACGCCGCCAAGAGCATCAGCATGACGATCTTGACGACAATATCGGATTGTATGAAGAGCCCCCATATGGAGAGGTCCTGCATGACCGATCCCGGCAGGCTCAAGGCATCGACTGCTTGTTGTTCCATCGTTCGCACTGTTCCTTTCGGCGCTATGGCCTCTTGGCACTATTGAACGTGCGGGCCGAGTGCCGCCCGCACTGTCTCGGGTATTCGGGCCGGACGGCCGTCGTTGCTGCTCACGGTGGCCACCCGCAGGTCCAGGGAAACGAGGCGCTGGTCGTCGCGCCAAATCTCCTGCACGGCGCCAAGCGAGGCCCCGCGCAGCTCGGTCAGGCGCGAGCGCACCTCGAGAAGGTCGTCGAAGCGTGCCGGGCCGATGAAGCGGACCCGGCAGTCCAGCACCGCGAAGACGACGCCGTGGCTCTCGCGCAGATCGGATTGCTCGAGCCCGGTCAGGCGCAGCATCTCGGTGCGCGCCCGCTCGGCAAAGTTCAGATAGCGGCTGTGATAGACGATGCCCGCGGCATCGGTGTCCTCGTAATAGACGCGCACCGGGAAACGGTGCTCGCCCGCGTCGATTTGTCCGGAGTTCGCACTCACCTGTCACCCTCCGTCGTTTCTTCAAGCAATTCGAGCTGGCGGGCCATCTGCTCGCGATAGTCGCGCGGCGGCTCCAGGCCCAGGTAGGCGAAGCCGCCGGCGGTCACCATCCGCCCACGGGGCGTGCGCTGCACCAGGCCTTGCTGAATGATGAAGGGCTCGATGACCTCCTCGATGACATCGCGCTGTTCGGACAGCGCCGCGGCGATGGTCTCCACCCCCGCCGGCCCACCACCGTAGTTCTCCACGATGCAGGTCAGATAGCGCCGGTCCATCGCATCCAACCCGTCGCGGTCGACGCCCAGCTTCCTCAGCGCGCCATCGGCATGGACCGCGGTGATGGGGCTGACCTCCGCGACGGCGGCGAAATCGCGCACCCGCCGCAGCAGCCGGGACGCGACGCGCGGTGTCCCGCGCGAGCGCTTGGCGATCTCATGGGCCCCGTCGGACGTCAACTCCATCGCCAAGAGGCGGGCGCCACGCACGACGATGGCCTCGAGATCCTCGACCTCGTAGAAATTCAGTCTCAGGGGGATGCCGAAGCGCTCGCGCAAGGGGGTGGTGATAAGGCCCGAACGCGTCGTCGCCCCGACCAGGGTGAAGGGCGGCAGGTCGATCTGCACCGAGCGTGCCGCCGGTCCCTCGCCGATGATCAGGTCGAGCTTGAAGTCCTCCATGGCCGGATAGAGGATCTCCTCGACCGCCGGTGACAGGCGATGGATCTCGTCGATGAAGAGCACGTCATTGGGCTGCAGGTTGGTGAGGATCGCGGCCAGGTCGCCGGCGCGGGCGATGACCGGCCCCGAGGTGGCGCGAAAGCCGACGCCCATCTCGCGCGCCACGATTTGCGCCAAGGTCGTCTTGCCGAGGCCGGGCGGGCCGAAGAAGAGCACGTGGTCCAGCGCCTCGCCCCGGCTCTTGGCCGCGGTGACGAAGACCTCCAGGTTGTCGCAGAGGTCACGCTGGCCGACGAAGTCCTTGAGCCGTGCCGGGCGCAACGATTGGTCGAGCTGATCGCCCTCCGCGAAGGTCGGTTCCACCACCCGCTCCTCGCTCATGACGAAAGCTCCTTGAGACCGACCCTGATCAAGGCCTCGACCGAGGCTTCACCGCCCAGTTGACCGGCGGCGCGGGCCACGGCCCCGAAGGCCTCGGCCCGCCGGTAACCGAGGTTGACCAGGGCCGAGACCGCATCCTCCGAGACACCGCCGCCCGGCGTGCCCGTGCCGTCGTCGATGGAGCCACCCCCGAGAGCCGCCGCGGCGGGCCCCAGCGCGATCGAGCCCGCCTTGTCCTTGAGTTCGGAGACGATGCGCCCGGCCACCTTCGGGCCGACGCCGCTGGCCTGGGTCAGTGCCGACTTGTCCTGCGCGGCGATGGCCTGAACCAGGCGCTCGGGCGTCAGGACCGAAAGGATGGCCAGCGCCACGCGCGCGCCCACCCCCTGCACCGTGCAGAGAAGGCCGAACCAGTCGCGCTCCGCCGCATCGAGGAAGCCATAGAGATGGATGTGATCCTCACGCACGTGGGTCTCGATCAGGAGGCTCGCGACCTCCCCCTGGGATGGCAGGGCCGAGAGGGTGCGCTTGGAGGCGAAAATCAGATAGCCGACGCCGGCAACATCGATCACCGCGCTGTCCAGCCCGCTGCCGTCGACCACTCCGGTGAGCTTTGCGATCATCGGTGCCTCACGAAACCATCGTCCCGCGCGCCTCAGCCGCCGTCCATCGTCCCGTCGTCGCGAGATGGTGGGCATGGCAGATCGCCACCGCCAGGGCATCGGCGGCGTCGGCGGTCGAGATCTCACAGCCGGGCAGCATGTGCCGAACCATCGTCTGGACCTGGACCTTGTCCGCATGGCCGGTACCGACGACCGCCTTCTTGACAATCATCGGCAGATACTCGCCCACCGGCACGCCCAGCCGGGCGGGCCCGAGCAGGGC
>JBFELD010000303.1:0-3765 GCA_041552375.1 Kiloniellaceae bacterium
CGGCCAGCGTTATCGCCGTCGAGACAGAGGATCGGCTCGGGGACCATGCGCCAAAGCTCGGCGATCTGCTCTTCCGTGACCGCCGTGCCGAGCGGGGCGACCGCGGCCCGAAACCCCGCTTGGGCCAGCGCGATGACGTCCATGTAGCCCTCGACGACGATGAGCTCCCCCCGGCCACGGACCGCGCGCAGCGCTGCGGCATGGTTGTAGAGCACGCGGCCTTTGTGAAACAACGGGCTTTCGGGGGAGTTGATGTACTTCGCCTTGCTCTCGCCCAGGGCCCGGCCGCCGAAAGCGATCACCCGGCCGCGGCGGTCGGTGATGGGGAAGATCAGACGGTTGAAGAAGTAATCGCGGGGCCCCCTATCGACCCCCTCCTCAGCCAGCTTGATCAGCCCGGCCTCGGCCATGAGGGCGGGCGCGAAGCCGTGCTTTTCGAGCGCCTGGCGAAGCGCGCCGCGCTCGGGCGGGGCATAGCCCAGGGCGAAACTCTCGATCGTCGTCTCCGACAGCCCGCGCCCGGCAAGGTAGTCGCGTGCCGCCGCGCCGGCCTCGTCGCGCAGGCGGTCCTGGAACCAGGCCGCGGCCGCCGCCAGCACCTCGATCAGGCCATCGCGCCGGGTCTCCCGCGCGCGCTCGGCGGGATCCTGGCGCGGCAGCTCCAGGCCCGCCTCGCCCGCCAGCTTGGCGACCGCCTCGGGAAAGGAGAGCCCCTCGGATTCGATGACGAAACCGATGGCGTCACCATGCGCGCCGCACCCAAAGCAGTGATAAAAGCCCTTGGCGTCGCTCACCGTGAAGGAGGGCGTCTTTTCCTTGTGGAATGGGCAAAGGCCGGTGTGCTCCTGACCGCGACGCTGCAACTTGACGCGCCGCGCGATCAGTGAGGATAGGGTTATGCGCCGGCGCAGTTCGTCGAGGAACTCGGTCGCAAAGGCCATGAACGTCCCCGGTTCGGGCTTGTCGCCTCGGTTGCGTCCCGGCCGGGCCGCGGACAGCGGGTGACAGCTTAGCAAAACCGAAGGAGCTTGGCGATGCGTCTCTTGTGGATATCGCGTCGTCGCGCCGCGCCCTCGAGGGCGGATCCGCGCGCGAGCCGTCAGGCGTCGCCCATTAGGCTGCGCTTGACCTCGGCGCTGGCCCGGCCGAAGTCCATATGACCGGCATAACGCTCCTTCAAGACCGCCATCACGCGGCCCATATCCTTGATCGAGCCGGCCTCCAGCTCGGCAATCACCTCGACGATCGCCGCCTGCATCTCCGAATCGCTCAATGGGCGAGGCAGAAACCGTTGAATGACCTCGATCTCGGCGGCTTCCCGCTCGGCAAGGTCCGTGCGCCCGCCTTTTTCGTACATGTCGATCGAATCGCGGCGCTGCCGCACCATCTTCTGCAAAAGCTCGCGGATCTCCGGGTCGCCCACGCTCTCGCCGCTGCCTTTGGTCCGGGCCGCGATGTCCCGGTCCTTGAGCGCCGCCAGAATGAGCCTGAGTGTCGCCACGCCCAGCTGGTCCTTGGCCTTCATGGCCTCTTTCAAGGCATTGTTGATGTCTTGGCGTAACATCCGCCTACTTTTCTCGTGTCTCGAAGCTGCGGGAGACTCGTAGAGTTGCTCGTGTCCTCATCGAACCGGACGTTCGTCGGGCACCTGCCGCGACCTATGTGAACTTCCGGTTCGGGACACTAGCGAAATTGCCGGCAAATGGCAAAGCTTGAGCGCTATCTCTAAGATATTGAAATCAATAATTTTTCCGATCGAAGTACATCTTGACCCATGGCTGGCCATGCCGTACATAGACCGCCGCGGCACTTGGTTCGAGCGTGATGGACGATCTTCCACAGTCGAAGGATGCGACCCTGGCGGGCGAGGTGCCGCCGGGGGCGAGCGCGGCGCTGATGCTTGCCGACGGGACGGTCTTTTGGGGCAAGGGGTTCGGCGCCGAGGGCACGACGGCCGGCGAGGTCTGCTTCAACACCTCGATGACCGGCTACCAGGAAATCATGACCGACCCCTCCTATGCCGGTCAGATCGTCACCTTCACCTTCCCTCACATCGGCAACACCGGCGCCAACCTCGAGGATATCGAGACCGCGACGCCGGCGGTGCGTGGCCTGGTCCTGCGCGAGGACGTCACCGCGCCGTCCAATTGGCGCTCATTTCAGCCGTTCGATGCCTGGCTGGCCGCCCAGGGCCTCATCGGCATTGCCGGCGTGGATACACGCGCGTTGACGCACCGCATCCGCGACCTGGGCGCCCCGCAAGGTTGCATCGCCCACCGGCGCGGCGGCGAAGCGATCGATCCGGCGCGACTGCGTGCGCAAGCGGCCGCTTCACCGCTGCTGGAAGGCTTGGATCTGGCCAAGGAGGTCTCCTGCCGGCAGAGCTACCGCTGGGAGGAGACGACCTGGAGCCTCGATCGGGGCTACGGACGGATGACTGCGCCCCAGCATCGGGTCGTGGCCGTCGACTTCGGCGCCAAGCGCAACATCCTGCGCTGCCTGGCCGCGGCCCACTGCGAGGTGCTGGTCGTGCCGGCGACGGCCACAACGGAGGAGATTCTGGCCCAAAACCCGGATGGGGTCTTTCTCTCCAACGGCCCCGGCGATCCGGCGGCGACCGGAAAGTATGCCGTGCCGATGGTAAAGGGGCTTCTTGCCGCCGGCATACCGATCTTCGGCATCTGCCTCGGCCATCAGATCCTGGCGCTCGCCCTGGGCGCGCGGACCCGCAAGATGCACCTCGGCCATCGCGGCGCCAATCACCCGGTGAAGGACCTGCAAACCGGGTGCATCGAGATCACCAGCCAGAACCACGGCTTCGAGGTCATCACCGATAGCCTGCCGACCGGCGTCGAGGCCAGCCATGTCTCGCTCTTCGACGGCACCAATGAGGGGCTGCGGGTATCGGGCCACCCGGTCTTCTCGGTGCAGTACCACCCCGAGGCGTCTCCGGGTCCACAAGACAGCCACCACCTCTTCGACCGCTTCGTCGAGACCATAAAGGCCCACAAGGCGGTGGCCTGAGCCCACCGCGCCCACTCGCCGGCACCCCACCCATCCCACGGCCGTCGCCTCAATCCCTGGCGATTTTCCCTTGACATTCGACCGATAATGACAGATATTTCTGTCATGACAGAAATTACAGATGACCCCGGACCCCTCGCCCCTGCCGTGGAGCGCTTCATCCTCCATTGGGGCGACATGGGCAATCAGTGGGGCGTCAATCGGTCGGTGGCGCAGATCCATGCCTTGCTCTATCTCTCGGAGCGCGCGCTTACCGCCGAGGAGATCGCCGAGACCCTGGGCCTCGCGCGCTCCAACGTCTCCAACTCGATCAAGGAGCTGCTCGGCTGGAAATTGATCCGTCGTGTGCCCATCCTTGGTGACCGACGCGATCATTTCGAGGCCGAGACCGATATCTGGGAAATGGTGCGACGGATCTCCCAAGGCCGAAAGGCGAGAGAGATCGACCCCGCCGCCCAGGCCCTACGCGCCTGCGTGGCCGAGGCGCAGGGTGATACCCGTGTCGACCCGGTCGCCCTTCGGCGCCTCGAGGAAATGCTGGACTTCATCGAGACCTTGAACCGTTGGTACGAGCAGATGCTCGGGGTGCCAAAGTCGCAACTGGTCACCCTGATCAAGATGGGCGCCAAGGTCACAAAGCTGCTGTCGCTGCGGCGTAAGGGCTCCGGCCAAGGCGTGAACGATTCGGCGTGAGTTTTTTTTGAATAGTTATTTCTGTTTATACAGAAATGACGGTCATAG
>JBFELD010000304.1:0-3755 GCA_041552375.1 Kiloniellaceae bacterium
GCCACCACGATGATCCGGGCCGGCGCGGCCGACCGGAGCAGGGGCAAGAGCAGACCTGTGAGACAAAACGGCCCCAGATGATTGACCGCCATCGTCGCCTCGATCCCTTGGGCACTGTTGCGTAGCGGGGCAAAGAAAGCGCCGGCATTGTTGATCAGAACGTCGAGGCCGCCGGTTCGCCCGGCAAAGCTTGTGGCGGCCTCCGCGATGCTTCGCAGGTCCGAGAGATCAAGCACGAGGCTCTCCACCCTGTGGCCCGATCGTCGGGACAAGGCGTGGGCCACGTCAGCGCCGCGCGCGCGATCCCGGCTGGTGAGGGTGACCCTGGCGCCTCGCTCGGCCAGCGCCAGCGCCGTCGCCCGGCCGATGCCGGCGCTGGCTCCGGTAATCAGGATCCGCTTGCCTTCGATCCGCCAAGTCATGGCAGGCCTCCCCGCATTAGGGTGGCACTCGGCACGCCTTTCCCATCTCCGTCGGGCCGGGCGCTCGCGAGGCCGCCTGGACCCTATGTGATGAGGTGAATAACCGTCAAGCGGTCCACTTTGTCCCGGATCGACCAACCATTAAATCTAGCCGAAAAGCTTAGTCTTAATTCAAACAATCGGCTTACGCATTAATCTTTCGTTTACTAATTTTAGGTAGAAACACCGTTATGTACTTGAGCGTTGAAGCGAGGCCCCAATGCACGTCTCTCTGAGGAAAGCCAATATCAGAACCCCTCGTCGGGGTCACGCTTCAACGTTATTGCGTGACTGCTGCATCGCCTCAGCCCCCCCAAGCGGGCGAGCAGCAGAGCCGGGTGGAAAAATGGGTGGTCGGTCAGCCCCCTGCCTACCCATCGGTTTGACTCCCTATCCCAGGAGGAAGTGAGCATCACTCAACCGTAACGCGTCGCCTGACCTCGGCGCACACCCGGCTCGGAGGCTCCCAGGTTCGCGGGAGCCTCCAGAGGGTCGCCGGCCCACCTAGTTCACAGTGCGTACCTCTCGGGTGGGTCGGCGGCTCTCGTTTCTCTCGTTTGCTTAGGAAAGACCGCGCCGGCAACGCAAGCCGCGCATCGAAGGGGCGATCCTGCTATAAGGTCGAGTCGCGTCGTTGGGCTACGCGCAATGTTTTCGCCTGCCTCGTGGCCGGGGCATTGGGGGGCGTTCCATGTTCGATCCGATCATCGCCGATTGGTTGGGCCTACTGCTGCGCTGGGCACATGTCGTGGCCGGCATCGCCTGGATCGGCACCTCCTTTTACTTCATCTGGCTGGATGCCAGCCTGCGCGACCGCGGACGCAAGGTCGAGGGCGTGGCCGGTGAGACGTGGATGGTCCATGGCGGCGGCTTCTACCGAGCCGAGAAGTACGGCGTCGCACCGGCTGAACTCCCCGCCGAACTGCATTGGTTCAAGTACGAGGCCTATGCCACATGGGTGAGTGGGATGCTTCTGCTCGCCATCATCTACTACTGGAGCGCGGAAATCTTTCTGATCGATCCGGCGGTGGCCGACATCTCGCCCGGACCGGCGATCGCCATCTCGGTCGGCTCCTTGGCTGTGGGTTGGATTTCGTATGATTTGCTCTGCCGCTCTCCGCTGGGCGGGCGCACGGCGCTTCTGGCGGCCTGCGTCTTGGCCCTGGTGGTGGCGGCGGCGGTTGCCTACGAGCAGCTCTTCAGCGGCCGGGCCGCGTTCCTCCATGTCGGCGTGCTGGTCGGCACGATCATGGTGGGCAACGTCTTTTTCGTCATCATTCCGAACCAAAAGAAGACCGTCGCCGCACTGCTCGCCGGGCAATCGCCAGATCCGAAGCCGGGCATGCAGGCCAAACAGCGTTCGCTGCACAACAACTATCTGACCCTGCCGGTCATCGTGATGATGGTCTCCAACCATTATCCGCTGCTCTATGCCGAAGGCCGCGGGCCGATCATGGCGGCGGGGATCGTCGTCGCCGGCGCGCTCATCCGGCATTTCTTCAATCTTCGACACGGTGGCCGCAAGGATTGGAGCCGGCCCTTCCTGATCCCGGGCGCGGCCGCGGTCGTCATCGTCTTACTGCTGGTCTCCCGCCAAGGCCCCGGCGACGACGAGACCGCGGGCGCGGTGCCGACCTTCGCCGAGGTCGAGGTGGTTATCCGCGGGCGCTGTATGTCCTTCCATGCGAGCCGGCCGACGGACGAAAACTTCGAGGCGCCCCCCGCCGGGCTGGCCTTCGATAGCAAGGGGTCGATCCAAGCCAACGCCCAGCGCATCTATGCGCAAACGGTTCTCTCGGACGCCATGCCGCTTGGCAACGTTACCGAGATCACACCGGAGGAGCGACAATTGATCGGCCGCTGGGTGCGGGCCGGGGCTCCGTAAGCCGATCGTGCGGATGCGGGATCGGGCCCCCTATCATTTGCGGGAGTTGTATTGACCGTAGGGATCGAGCGGTGGCATCTCCCAAGCTTGATAGAAGGCCTCCAGGTGTGGGATCAGCGTCTCGACAAGCTGGGCCGCGTCATCGAGCGCGGGCTCCTCGGTCAGGCGCTCGGCCAGCTCGCGGCCAACCTCCATGACATCGAAGCGGGTCGGCCGCCCGTCTTTAAGCACCGTCTCGCCGTCTACCAAGACCTGAGTGACGTCACCAGCCTTGGCGCGCATCAAGATCAGGTCGCGTGGGCCGCATTCCGGTGCCACCCAGGGCCAGGTGATCCGGGTCAAGTCGATCAGAACGAGATCGGCGGCGTAGCCTTCGGCCAAGCGGCCGATCCGACCGTCTTGGCGCATGAGCTTAGCGCCCCCCAAGGTTGCGATGGAGAAAACGTCGCGCGGCGCTGGCACCGGCGCGTCGATGCATGGGTCGGCCTGCAGGCGCAAAGCCAGCCTCATTTCCGTGAACATGTCCTCGTCGTCGTCGAGCGTGGTTCCATCCATGCCCAGGCCGGTCGTGACCCCGGCGCCGAGGAACGCTCTCAAAGGCGCAATGCCGGCGCGCAATCTCAGATTTGAGCTCGGGTTGTGGCTGACGGCCGAGCCGGTCTCGGCCATGATCTCGATATCCGCTTCGCTCAGCCAGACGCCGTGCGCGATGGAAAATCGTGGGCTCAGCACGCCGAGATTTTGCAGGTGGGCGAGGGTCGACTGGCCATAGAAGCGCGGCCCGTGCAGTTTCTCGTAAAGCGACTCGCAGAGGTGAGTTTGGATGCCGACGTCGTGCGCGTGCGCCCGTCCGGCGATCTCCTGCAGCGCCTCGTCCGAAACCCACTGCGGACCGGGTGGCGCGAACCAGGGCTCGATCAAAGGGTGATCCCGGTAGTCCCGCAGGATCTCTTCCATGATCGCGAAATAGTCCTCACGGTCCATGTCACCGTCCTGGGGGAGGAGGCCGCGGGCCCGATGGGCAAGGTCCGCTGGCAGTGAGGCGAGAAGGGCCTCGTCTTGATCCGGCCCGTGGACGAGGAAGCTTTGCTCGGTGGTGCCGGCGGCGAAGGCGACACGCATGCCGCTGCTTTCATAGGCCTTTAGCCCGTGGCGCAGCCGTTCGGCGTAACTCATTGCAGGTCCGCGTCCGCTGACCACTTCAACGACGCTGGTCACGCCGCTACGCAGCATCCGGGCGGCGCTCAAGAGCACGGCAAGTCCCAGGTCGCTTGGCCGCATCCGTGCATGGGCGAGGATCCACGGCTCCAACAGCATGTCGGGCAAGCCATGCTGCAAGGCCGAGGATCCCGCGCTGTGATGATGGGCGTTGATCAGGCCCGGCATGACGGCGACCCGTTCGGAGCCGA
>JBFELD010000305.1:0-3754 GCA_041552375.1 Kiloniellaceae bacterium
TCCTTGATTTTCTCGATCAGCTTTACGGACTGGTCGATGACGGTGATGTCAGCGTTCTCGCTGGCCAGATAGCGCGCGATATTGAAGCCAACCTGGCCGGCGCCGCAGATGATGACCTTCATGCCGTCTTCCCGAATTCACGCTATGGGAACACGCCGCTCACCCCACACCCCTGCGGCGCCGCACAACGGGAGCAGGCTATCGCGCCTACGTCAAGCTTCCCGCCGATGCCCCCTGTCCATCCCGCATACTCGACGGGCTCAGTTTCGCTCGCCGGTGGTGATGCCGAGCGAGCGCAGCTTACGGTGCAGCGCCGATCGCTCCATGCCGATGAAGGACGCGGTCCGCGAGATGTTGCCGGAAAAGCGCATGACCTGGGCCTCCAGATACTGCCGCTCGAACACCTCGCGCGCATCGCGCAGAGGCATGGACATGATCTCCTCCTGGCGTTGTCCGGTCAGCGATGTCGGCGTGTAGACACCTACCTCCGCCGGCAGTTGATCGGGCCTAACCGCCTCCTCGGGCAAGCCCGGCGCCATGATGAGGATCCAATCGATGACGTTCCTCAATTGGCGAATGTTGCCCGGCCAGTCGTAGGCTTGCAGCACCGCAATGGCATCGTCACTGATTTCTCGCGGCGGCACGCCGGCCGCCTCCGCCGCGCGTTGCATGAAGAACCTGCACAGCTCTGGGATATCCTCGCGATGTTGGCGCAACGGCAACACCGTCAATGGGACGACGTTGAGGCGGTAGTAGAGATCCTCGCGAAACCGGCCCTCGACGATGAGTTCGGGGAGGTTTCGGTTGGTCGCCGCGATCACGCGCACGTCCACACCCAACCGCCGGTCGCCGCCGACGCGGGTGAAAGTGCTGTCCTGCAAGGCGCGAACGATCTTGCTTTGCGTCTCGGGGGGCATGTCCGCCACCTCGTCGAGGAACAGCGAACCGCCATGGGCACGCTCGAAAGTGCCGCCGCGGCCTTGCGAGCCCGTGCCCTCGAAGCCCGGCTCGACCCCGAACAGCTCTGATTCGAACCGGTCGGGATGCATGGTCGCGCAGTTCATGACGACGAAGGGCCCCAAGGCCCGGTGCGAAGCCTGGTGGATCTGCCGCGCCACGACCTCCTTGCCCGCGCCCGCCGGACCCGAGATAAGGACCCGGCTGCCGGTAGGGGCAACTTTGATGATGGATTGGCGCACCTGGCCCATCCAGGGCGATTTGCCAATCAGCTCGAAATTGGGCTCGACACGCAACCGCAGCTCCTCGATCTCCGTCCTCAGGCGCGAGGCTTCGATGGCCCGGCGCGCGACGAGCAAGATGCGATCGCTCTTGAAGGGCTTTTCGATGAAATCGTAGGCGCCCATTTGAATCGCCTTGACCGCCATCTCGATCGTGCCATGTCCGGAGATGACGACGACCGGAAGATCGGGATGGCTTTGTTTGATTCGCTTGAGGAGCTGTATTCCATCGAGCGCCGAGTTCTGCAGCCAGATATCCAGGATCGCGAGGTTGGGCCGGGCACGGTCGACCTCCTTGAGCGCCTCGTCGCTATTACCCACGGCGCGCGTCAGATAACCCTCGTCCTCCAGGATCCCCGTTATCGCAAGCCGGATATCGGCTTCGTCATCGACGATCAGGATCTCTTCGGCCATGACACCCTCATCTCTCGCGGACCCGCATTCTCGTTACCTCTCACTCACATCACCTTCGCATCAGCCTGCGCGCTGTCGGCGGCGACATCGCGCATCAACCGGATGCGCACGATCGCGCCGCCCTCGGGATTGTCGAGCAGGTGCAGATCGCCGTCGTGGTCCTCGACGATCTTCTTGACGATCGCCAGGCCCAAACCGGTTCCGCTCTCGCGCGTAGTCACGTAGGGCTCGGTGAGACGGTCGCGCTCGCGCACCGGCAAGCCGCGCCCGTTATCCACCACCTCGATGACGGGCGTCCGGTCCTCGCGGCTCAGGCGAACAACGATGTGCCCCTTTTCGCTCTCAGGCCCTTCCGCCGCACGACGGGCCTTGATCGCCTCGGCGGCGTTCAGCAATAGGTTGGTCAGCGCCCGGGAGATCTGTTGTCGGTCGCAGGGGACGCGAATCGGATCATCAGGCAAATCCAGCTCATAGGAGAATCCCGATTCGGCGGTGCGTTGCAAAAACACCGTTTGCTCGATCAGCTCCTGCAGGGACTCCTCCTCGAAGACCGGCGCCGGCATACGGGCGAAGGCCGAGAACTCGTCGACCATCCGGCCGATGTCCTCGACATGACGGATGATGGTATCGGTGCAGGTCTTGAAGGTTTCCGGCTCCGACTCGATCTGGCTCAGATACTTGCGGCGCAGGCGCTCGGCCGAAAGCTGGATCGGCGTCAGCGGGTTCTTGATCTCATGGGCGATGCGCCGCGCGACGTCGGACCAGGCGGCCTTGCGCTGAGCCGCTTCGAGTTCGGTTATATCGTCGAGCGTCACCACGAAGCCGAATACGCCTTCGCGGTTCTCCTCAATGGCGACCCGCACCAGCAATCGCAGCGCGCGATCCGCGCCGCGTTGATAGACGGTGCCTTGCTCGAAAAGCCGCCGCGGGCGGCGCCGGGCTTGATCGAGCAACGGTTCGATATCGGGCATGACTTCAGAGAGATGCTTGGTGCGCAGTTCTTCAGCGCTCATGCCAAGCAGCTCGCAAGCCACGCGGTTGGCGACGTTGATATGGCCTTTGGGGTCGAGCCCGAGAACCCCGGCCGAGACCCCGCGAAGCACTGCCTCGATGAACTCCTTGCCACTGTCGAGCAAGCGGTTGGCCTTCATCAGCTCGCCCTGCTGGGTTTGCAGCTCACCGGTCATGCGGTTGAAAGCGTGCGAGAGACTGTCGATTTCATCACCCGAGCCACGGGTCGCCACACGCGCGCCCAGATCACCGGCCGCGACCTGCTCGGACGCCTCGATCAGCGCACCGATCGGCGCGGTCAGGTGGTTGGCGATGCCCAGACCGACCCAAACCGCCGCCAACAGCAGCAAGATCGCCACCATGACGAAGATCAACGCGAAGGTGATCTCCATGCCGAAGCGCTTGCCCTCGATGTCGGAATAGAGCTGCACCGCACCGCGCGTGCGGTCCATATGACCGACCACCCGCGGGTCCACCAGGCGTCCGACGAATAGGAACGTGTCGGCCGGCAGATCGAGCCTGATCAAAGCGCGGACATGATCGCCGCCTTCGGCACCGATGATCGCCACCTTGCCGGCCCGCGCCTCCTCGAAAGCCCAGTCCGGCAGGTCGGGATTGAAAGCGAGCAGAAAGTCCGTGGCCCGTCCGAGGAGCTGACCCGAGCCGTCATAAACCGCGGCTTCGGTCAGGGAGCGCACATGCGACTGCTGGCTCAGAACCTGGCCGAGCAGGAGTGGGTTATAGATCAAGGCCGCGCCACGGCGGTTGATCACCTGCGAAATGGCAAGGGCATCGTTGCTGATGGTACGCAAGTGCTCTTGCGTATAGGCCTCCGCCACGGCCAACGAGTTGTGAACCGCAGTCGAGACCCGCTCGCTGAACCAGGCGCGCAGCCCGAGATCGAAAAGCATCACCGAGAAGACGGCCACCACGATCGTCGGGGTGACGGCAACGACACTGAATAGGGCGACCAAGCGGCCATGAAGCCGCGCGCCGGCCAAGCCGCGGCGGCGCTGAATCCAGATCAGCGCCAAACGACGGGCCACCAGGGCGCTGAGACCGAGCATCAGAACCAGGTCGGCCGTCAGCAA
>JBFELD010000306.1:0-3749 GCA_041552375.1 Kiloniellaceae bacterium
GGAATCTGGCGGTCCCCAACTTCCTGCGGCAAGACTTCGGTCTCACCGGACGCGGTGATCGCCTTGGAGGCGAAGTAGTCGGAATCCTGATAATCGCCCTCGGCGAACTCAGCCGACGACCGCTCGATGTAGTATTTGTGCAGGGCTTCCTTGAAGGCGCCACCACCCGGAGCTGTCATCTCGGCTTCCTGGAGCTTCAAGCCACTGCAGGCTCCGAGGCCGACAATCGCCGCGACGAGAAACAGCCCTTTCATCATTTTGAACATCACTTCCCCCTGTTTTTCTCTAAGACACAACCACGACCGCCACTGAGCCGCAATCGGTCGACCTGAACCCAATCACCTTATATTATGAGGGATTCATTCCAGGTGTCACCTAGAATCGTTCAACCCCAATGGTGCTATCTCTATAAATAATCAGGTCAAATGCAAGAGATAAATCAATCTTTATTAGCAAAATCCGATGCATTCGCTCTTGGTTTCTTGGTCGGGTACGAAGATCGCGCGTTTTCTCTCGCCCTCTCGGCTCAACAACACCTTCAAACCCTGTAACTCTTGGGTAACCCGTACCGCTCCGGCCCCTATCGTATCTCACCACCGGGCAAGGGAAGACGGGCGAACAGCCGTCCGCCACGCCGCAAGGCGCGCCGTATGGCCGCATCGGTCAGGCGCCGCTCGGGTGTCGGATCGCTCAACCAGACCATGTGAGCTGCCACGACCAGCCCCGTCAGCGCAGCCTCTTCAAGCTGGCGCCGCGGCGCGGGCGAGTGCAGGCCGGCCGCATCCAAGAGCCAGTGAACGAACCTTGACAGGTCGAAGACCAAGGGAACCCAGTGATGCGGATGGCCCGGATACAGCTTGGCCAGGAACATACCCCGCGTCGCCCGCCGACGGGTTGAGAGCACGGCGAACCAGATCCGCAAGCTCTCGGCGATCCGCTCTTCGGCCGGCAGGGCCGAGAGACCATCGGGCCCGGGCGCCAGCATCGTTGCCAAGGCCCGCTCGAACCAGGCATTGGCTACGGCATCCTTGTCGCGGTAGTGGGTGCGGATGTCGGCCAGCGACACACCGAGATCTCGCGCCACGTGCGCCAGACTGGTCCGCGCCCAACCCCGCGCCTCCGCGACGTCCAGGGCGGCATCCAAGATCGCCTCGGCGTCCGGCCCGCGGCCGGCTCCTTTCGCCCTGCTCATGTCCTTGTTGCGCGCCTTACCGGCCATTGCCCGCCCATCCTAGATCATGCGCGGTGCGGTGTCAGGTACCATCGTTCCTCCGCGCCGGCGCCATGATGCCGCCACCTTCCCCAGGCAATCTGAGAACCGGAACAGCAGGAGATACCGGTCGAGTAGGCATGGGCCAGAACTACAGGAAACCTAAGCCCGTCGCGATCGATCCGAAGCCACGGCTTTGTTTGATGTGCGGTGAGGTTTTCCGATCCGAAGGCATTCACAACCGCGTTTGCCCCAGATGCCGGGGCACACAGTTGTGGCGGGATGGGTGTTGATACTTGATATCCGACAGTGCGCCGCTACTTGGCGATGTCGAGCTCGCGTTTCTTGGTATAGAGAAAACGCACCAGATCGTACTCGAAGGGCGAGCCGGTCTGGTAATAACGGAATTCGACCCGGTCTCGCGCGTTGATCACATTGAGGGCCAACACCGGCGGGTAGTCGGTCTGGAACGACGAGGCGCCGAAGGGGTCGATCAGCGAGAAGGCAATCCGGTCGGTGATCAGCCCAACGGTATCGCGCGTATTGGACGGACCCAGCACCGGCAAGACCATATAAGGCCCATCTCCGACGCCCCACACGCCCAGTGTCTGGCCGAAATCCTCCTGGTGTTGCGGGACGTCGATGGCGCTGGAGGGGTCGAAAAGCCCGAACACGCCGAGGGTGGAGTTCAAAGCGAAGCGAAAGACGGTCTGCGCCGCCGCCATCGGTTTACCCTGCAGCATCAGGTTCGCGAAGGTAATCAGATTGTCCAGGTTGGTGAAGAAGTTGTCGACGCTGTCGCACATGGGCCCCGGCACGACAAAGCGATAGGATTCGACCACGGGAATGAAGACCATCTGATCGAAGCGGGCATTGAAAAGATAGACCTGCCGGTTCCAACCCTCCCAAGGGTCATGAATGTCGATGGGAAACGCGGCATCGGGATCGTCGCTGTCGAGCTGAACGATCGGCGGCTCCAGCACCTCGCCGCGGGGGACCGCCTCGTTGGCCGCACAGGCGGGCAGCAACAACAGGGCGAGGAGGAATAAGCAGCAACGCAAAGCGCTGGCTCCCCCGTGCGACGATTGCTGCGAGCGCGCGCTCATGATCCCGGCCCGCTCCTGAAGAACTTGCTTATCATCGCCACCACATAGCGGTGCTCGATGTTCCCCAGGTGGCCGCCGTTGGGCAGGATGATCGCCCGCGCGCCAAACACGCGCTGCAGGAAGTCGAGGTCACCCGGACCCAGAATGATATCATCGGCATTGTGCAGCAGGCCGATCTTGTCGTTGTCCCGAAGATAATCCTCGATCCGCTCCAAACTCGCCTCGGCAACCAGCTCCTCGTGGGTCAGGTCCGGCTGCCTGGCAGTGAAGAAGGGCTCGTAGAAGTCGTCCAGATAGTCGATGAAGCCCGCCCGCGCACCGGCCTTGAAGAAGGGTGTCAGCGTCGTCGAGGTCGTCAGCCGCGCGCCCCGGGGGATGATGTAGCCACCGCCATTCATGACATCGGCGGTGAAGGCCATGTTGTTGGCTGACATTCGGAAGGCCAGTCCGATAAGGGCGGCCAGGCCCTCGTCCGACGGATCCAGCTCCCGGTAGGCGCGGTAGAGGAAGTCGTCACTGAAGTCGACGAACTCGGCCCGGCTATAAATCTCCGAGAAGCCCTCGAAGATTTGATCGAAGAAGTCGCTCACGCCGCTCATCCCGCCGGGCAGGTTTTTCTCGAGCATGGTATCGAGGATCTCGATCGATACGAATAGCGAGACCGGTGGATTTATCAGCAGCACCTTATCGAAGCCGAAGGCGCCTTCGCGCTCGTCCAAATGCGCTAAGAACGCCGCGTGCCAGCCGCCGAGACTGTAGCCGGTCAGGTGAAAACTCGTGACCTCGAGCTCCGGCTGCACGCGGGCATAGGCCGCTTGCATCGCCCGATAAAGATCGCGCACATCCTCGCCGACCCGGCCCGGAACACCGGTCGCCGAACCCGCGACGACGAAATTCGGGTGTGTGGGCGAGGCCAGGGAAATGACGTGAAAACCGCTGGCGGCCAAGATCGCCTCCATGATCTTCACCGTGCGCGAGCGATTGTCCGCCCCCGTCCCTCCGATCGAGAAGACAAGCGGAGCCGGGCCGTTCTGGCGCACGACCGAGACCCTGAGACGTTCGTGAAACCAAAGGACCTCGGGCACATCGCGGTCCGGCTGAAGCCTGAGGTTGATCTCCTCGACGGGATAGTCCTGTGGCAGCGGCGCCCTGAATTCAGCCGGGGTGCCGACCACCGTCGCCGCGAAGGGACTGGTCAGGGGATAGTCATACGCCCCCGGGTCGAGCGGTTGATCGACCAGGACAGGGTCGGGGCCCGTCTGACAGCCTGCCAGAAAGGCCACGATGACAAACGCGAGGCGAGCAAGGCGCATGGGTTCGCTTCTGTGGTCGACGAGGAGAAGAACGGAGGGACTGAGATGTCTGGCGTCCCTTTGCCACGCGTCTCTCGATGGAGTCAAGCCGTAGTGGCAAGTTGGAAGCGGCGGTCTTGA
>JBFELD010000307.1:0-3743 GCA_041552375.1 Kiloniellaceae bacterium
CTACTGCTCGGCGCGGCGATCTTGACCGGTTGGCTTTATCTGCAGGTGGTTAAGCCCGGACAGCGGGCGAGCTATTTCATTTTCATGGAGGACGTCAGCGGCGTGCGGCCGGGCACAGAGGTCCGGGTCAACGGCTATGCCGTTGGCCAGGTGAGCGACATCGAGCCCGATTTGGATATCGACAGGATCGTGTTCCGCGTGGACATCGTGGTCGACAGGATCTGGCCGATCCCGGTCGACAGCACAATCACGATCGCCAGGGACGGCCTGCTCTCCACGCCGATCCTGGAGCTCTCTCCCGGCAAGACGGAAACACCGCTCCCCGAGGGCGGCAGGCTCCTGACCGTGGCGGCCCCACCGAGCATTACCGATCAGGTATCGTCTTTGATCGAAGAACAAGTTGCGCCGACGCTGGCGGTCTTCACCGAGACAATCACGGTTCTCCAAGCGCAGATCGACGAGAACGTGCCCGCGATCATCGACGATGCCCGCACGATCATGGCCAGCACGTCGCGAACTGTCGCCGCGCTGGAGAGCGAGGTCGATAAGCTGGCCGCCGGTCTTGGTGATGCGGGTGAAATGATGAGTCGCCTCAGCGAGGAAGGCAACGCCCAACAGATCGAGGATCTGATCAACAACCTCGAGCAGACGAGCCGTAATTTGAAGGCGGCCTCGGTGAAGCTGGAGGTCATTCTCGACAGCTCTAGCGAGCTTGTTGCCAGCAGCGAACGCATTCTGGTCGAGAATGAAGCCGCGCTGCGAAACACGGTCGAGGATACCGAGTTCACCATGCAGTCCCTGTCGACCAGCATCAACATCGTGATGCAGAACCTCGAGCGCGCCTCGCAGGAGATCGCCGCCCTTGCCGGGAAGATCAACGACAATCCGTCGCTGATCCTGGGGAGCGACCAAGAAGAGACGGATCCATTCAGATGATGAGGCGTCTTGAAGCCCCCAGCTCTATAATTCGAGCCTTGGTTTTGACCATCGGGGCGCTATTGGCCGGATGTGGAGGGACGGTCCCGGAATCGCGCATCTACGTCATCGATGCCACTTACGAGGCCGCCGAAGCGAGCGGTGCGCCACTGAACCTGACATTGCAGATCCCTCCCTTTGCCAGCACCGATGTGTATTCGGATCGGCGCATCGCCTGGCGTGAGGTCAGCGAGCCTTTCCGGATCCGGTTGATGGATAACAATCTTTGGAGCTCGGCCCCGGCCAGCCTCGTGCAGCAGGAGCTTCTCCAATGTCTCGCCCAGTCCGGTCTCTACCGGAACGTTGTACCCAGTGGTATCGCCGTGCGTGTCGACCACGTTCTGCAGGGCAAGGTCAGACGCTTCGACTTCGTCGGCGAGGAGGCATCTCTGAAGGAATTCGTGCTGGAGGTCGACTTGCTGCTCACCGGCCGCGAACCACGGCGGCTCATCTGGCAGGGTGATTTCAGCCATGACGAACGGCTCGACAACGACGATAGCACGGCCGCGATCGAAGCCGTGGTCGCCGGCTTTCAAGAGCTATGCCGTCGGACCCGAGCGATACTCGGTGATCTCCGCTCTACTGGTGAGGGGAGTTAAGCCTGACTGATCGAGCCTGGTCCCGAAACGGCGACGATGGATCGTGGGGGGCCGGCGCGCTAAGGTGGGGCTTGCCAATGCACGCGGCGTTCTCGAAGACCGCGCGGACGCAAGTGGGATGGTAACGACAAGGAGAGCAATCAACATGTCAAAACCGATCGTCTACGGGCCGGCCTACAGCACCTTCGCCCGCACTGTTCGCTTGGCATTGGAGGAAAAGGGCGTCGACTACGACCTCGTCGAGGTCGACATCTTCTCCGGTGCGCACAAGTCGCCCGAGCATCAGGCCCGCCATCCGTTCGGGAAGGTGCCCGCCTTCGAGCACGATGGGCTCTGTCTCTACGAGACCGATGCCATCACCGGCTATATCAACGACGCCTTCGACGGTCCCGACCTGGACCCCGAAGATGCCGGCGGCCGGGCTCTGATGGCGCAGGCGATCGGTATCGTGGGCGCCTACGCCTATCCCCCGATCATAGGTCAGATCGTCATACAGAGGACGGTCATGCCGATGTTGGGTGAGCAAAGCGATGAGGCGGCGATCGAAGGTGCCCTTCCGGATGCGCGCACCGCCCTGGCCGCGTTGGAAGCGCTGGTCGGCGACAGCGCCTTTGTGGCGGGGGATCGGCTGAGCCGGGCGGATCTATTCCTGATCCCCGTCTACGCCTATTTGGTCGGCACACCGGAAGGCGAGGGGTTGTTGGCCGACACGCCCAACCTGCGTCGGTGGTGGAGCAGCGTCGAAACGCGCCCCAGCGTCGAGGCGACGAAGTTCTAGTATCGCGGATCAGAAGTTCGCATCACTCGCGGCAAGCGCCGGACGAACTTCTGATTCATCAAGGACGCCAGCAACCCTTCGCGTCGTCGTGTGGTTTATGGTTTTGACGTTCCTTAGGCGAGCCAGCCCCAACAATGAGAGGAACTTTAAAACCACCACACGAAAGCTCTCTCGATCGGGTGGTGTGCCGCCTTCGGATCCCCCGGATCTGCTTGCAAGAATGGTGAATTCGACGTAAGACGACTTGCCACCTCGATCCGGTGGAGGATGCCAATATCGTCAGTGGGCACGAACCCGCCCTCAACCAGCGCCTTCGTTCCCTTGGAAATATTGGAAGACATGTAACTGCGGTTTGGCCCTAGTGGCGACGCCGCGATGGAGACCCTTGGAGAGAACGAGGCAATGTTGAAAGGAACCGTCAAGTGGTTCAATAGCCAGAAAGGCTATGGATTCATCGCACGTGAGGACGGCGAGAGCGATGCTTTCGTGCATATCAGCGCCCTTCAGCGCGCGGGCTTGGATGGGCTTGCAGAAGGCGCGGAGGTGCGCTTCGAACTGGCGCGTCAGCGCAACGGGAAAATGGCGGTGGAGACCATCGAGTTGGTCGCCTGACCTCCAAACCGGCGCAAGCCGGGACACCAAGAGACGGGCCAAGCGATCTGCTTGGCCCGTTTTCTTTTGTGCAAGCTTTACCCTTATCCGCTGCTTGCCGGGAGATGTCGGGTGAGCGAGGCCGTCTCCTTGAAGGCACCGGCCGCGGGATCGAACCCTCGGTGGCGAAGCTCGAGCGTCCAGCCCTCTTTGGTGGGTTCGATGCGAAAGATCCCGTAATGCGCTTGTGGCCGGCGACCGTGGGCCTCGGCGGCCGAGGCCGAGGGCACGCCGAACACCGGGACCGGCGCGTCGGGGCCTTCGAGGGCCAGCTCGGAGAAGCTGTGGTCGTGGCCGTGCAGGACGATCTCGGCGCCATGCCTGCGGATGACGTCGCCCAGAGCTTGGGCATCGACCAGCCGTTTGCGCCAGGCGATCGGGCCGGTTGGCGGATGGTGGACGAGCACGACCCGGCATAGCCCTCTCTCACGCGTCGTCTTCAGCAGCGCGGCGACCCGTTCGATCTGTTCCGCGCCGAGCCTGCCGCTGGCGAAACCCGGTGGTGACGGTCGCGCGGAGGAGGTGCCGATCAGAGCCACGGGTCCACGAAGTCTGAGGAATGGAAAATCCTCGAAATCCGCCGGAGGTCGCCCGCCGGCCTCGCCATCGCCCGCCATGTATTCCGACCATTTTTGCCAGGTCTGCGACCAGTCCAGGGAGACATAGGCGTCGTGGTTTCCAGGGATGACGGTGACATCCTCGGCCGGGCCAAGTTCCGCCAGCCAGCGCGCGGCCGCCGA
>JBFELD010000308.1:0-3734 GCA_041552375.1 Kiloniellaceae bacterium
CCCGGCGCCACGCTCAGCATCAAGCCGGCCAGGTCCTCCGGGGCCAGCCGCCAGCTGCCATCGGCCTGGCGCTCGCCCGCCGACAGCCGTGCGCCCTCCGGCAGGCCCGAGATCGACACCGACAGCGCTTCCTCGCCCGCGTCCTCGGCCAGCCGCGCCACCACCGAGAGGCCCACCTCGCCGCCCTCCATGCCGGTCGCCTCGGCCACCTCCAGAACCGGCGGGTCGGCCACCGCCGCGGGCGCCAGCTCAATGGCATCCGAAAGCAGAGGGCCTTCAGAATCGCCGCCCGGCGCAACGCCGAGAAGGTCCTTGGTTGCGGTTTGAGGGGCTTCAACTTGCGGACCCGTGGTGTAGGTCGGCTGCGATGGGATCTGCGGTGCGGGCTTGGTGGTGGGATCGGTTCCCAAGACCTTTTCCAAGTCGGCAAAATCGTCGTCGGGTTTCCAAGTCTGCGAGTCACGCTTGAGATCCGCAATGGACAGGAGGCGCAAGTTCAGGTCCGGTTGGTAGAGCCATGCGATGCCGCCGGCGACGAACGCGACGAGTACGATACCGGCCGCGAGAGGTATCAAGGGCGGCAGGACACTCTTTCGTCGGAGCACCGGTTCGGTCTTGGGCGGGGTGTCCTTCTTTACTGTCTCCTTTACTGTCTCCCTCACTGTCTCCTTTACATCCTCGATCGGCATCGGTTGCCAATCCAAGGCGTTCGATATGGCTGTTATGAGGTCTTGCTCCGCAAAGATCTCATCCTCGCGCGGCACCTGCGGCGGCTTTTCTTCATCGGCGGCCGGTGGCGGGCTGTCGCTGTCACGCAGATGAGGCAGGGAGATGAGATCGTAGAGCTTCTGCAAGCGCGCGATACTCTGGGGGTCATAAGGCTGGGGCCGCGCTGTCGAGGTGGAGGGTCCGATGTTCCCAAGAAACCTCTGCATATCGTCGACGGCCTCGGCCGAGACGACCGCTTCGGATACGACCCGAGCGAACTTCAGACTCAAGCCGCAGATCAGATTGATCAAGGAGGGCACGCCCTTCGAGTAGTGGGCGATCCTCAAAATGGCCTCATCGGTGAAGAGCTCCGGGCCCGTGTAGCCGACGATCCAAAGGCGGTGCCGAATGAAAGCGCCGATATGCTTTGGCTCCAGAGGCTTCAGCGTCACCCGTGCGCAGACGGCGTGATTTATCTTGGAAAGCTCGGGAGAGCGAAGACGGGTCTCAAGCTCGAAGCGCCCGGCGAGGACGACCGATGTCACGCTCTTCGAGCCGGCTCCGGCTTGAACGAGGCTCCAGAGCTCGACGAGCGGCATCGGCTGAAGTTGCTGAGCGTCGTCGATGAACAGGGCTATCGCCCTGTCATTAGCACGTTGAGCTTGCAGGAAGTCGGAAAAAGCACGCCTTGAATCCGCTGTCGATC
The DNA here is from genome assembly GCA_041552375.1 of Kiloniellaceae bacterium. Classification (GTDB taxonomy): domain Bacteria; phylum Pseudomonadota; class Alphaproteobacteria; order Kiloniellales; family Kiloniellaceae; genus JAJFGK01. Next base: position 1,415 of record JBFELD010000308.1, read on the forward strand.
CCGCCCCCGAAGGCAGGCCGACGGCATCGCAGCATCGCTCTAAGATACTACCTGAGTTCGAAGGTCCGGGCTTTGGACAAATGACGCAAAAGCCCGCTGCTTCGAGGTCTTGACGAAGCTTTGCCAACAGCGTCGTCTTGCCGACCCCGGAACTGCCCAGAAGGAGCGCCAGACCGGATGCCTCTTGTACCCGTGCGACAAGCCGGTCATAGGCTTTGCGGTAGTCCGGCGAGGGATAGAAAAAGCGCGGGTCGGGGTGGTTCCTGAACGGATCTTCTCTAAAGCTGAAAAGACCCCTGCGCATGGAAATCTCCGATTGGCAGCACCTGAGCCGAGGCCGCGACAGGCGGTGTGGGGAGGCAGGGTTTGGTGTTCTCGGCCGCGTCAAAACAATGTCAGGTAAAAGCCAGACCGATCCACCGATCTCCACAACCTCCATTCACAACAAGATATTGGTCGATCATATCTCAGTATGAGATGGCGCCCAAGCCCAAGTGCATGAATTAGGTGGCCGAAACCTGTGAATGCTGTGAACAAATGGCCCTTGTGAGGTGTCCTTTCCGTGCGTTCGGAAGAACCGGGCTCGGCCAGCGGTAACGCCATCACTTGCCGCGGGCAAGGTCATTGCCGGGTACGAAAACGCGAGCGCTGAACGACAGCGATGATCGAGAGCGGCACCACGACGGTGATCACTGCGACGGTGATCAAGAGCCAGCCCAGCTCGCCGTAGTCGGCGGGGATCTCGATAGCGCCTGTCACCCGGTCGCGGACCTCTCGTGCGACGACAAAGATGTGGTTCAGGTACTTGGTGGCAAGACTGGCCGCCGATAGTGCCAGGTTGGTGAAAGAGGCCATGACCGCGAAGAAGGTCGCCTTGAGGTTCGGCGGTGCGTTCTTGGCGATCCAAGCGAGCAGCGGGATCATCGAGATTTGGGCCAGTGGCGACTCGATAGCGGTATCCAGGATTGCGATGAAGCGCGCATCCACGACGCCGCCGGTCCACCCTGCGGTCCATTCGTGAATGCCGTAATAGAGGCCGATGTTCGGCAGCGACAAGACGCCGGCGGCGATTGTGAGCACGGCGACGACCGACGCGATCGAACGCGTCGCCATGAAGGGGCGCAAGATGACCATGCCGACCAGAGCCAAGGCGGAGGTGATGAGCGATAGGATCGACAGAAATTGCTCATCGAAGCCGAGTACGTCGATCTCGAACCAGGCAACGCCGGGACCGGGCAGGGGCACGGCCCGGAAGACGAAGATGATCACCGCCGTGCCGATCAGCGCGCCACGAACCGATGGATCGAGCTGGGCGATCAGCCGGCGCATGAGGAAGACGATAATTGTCAGTGAGCCGAGAAAGACGATTTCCTGCGCGAGGGGCACCTGGCCTAGGCCGACGGTGAGCGTCAAGGCGACGAAGGCAAGGCTGCCGCCGAAGATCCACCAGTTCGGGCGTGTCTTCTCGACCGGTGCGAATAGCAAACGCTCGATTTGATCTCGTGCCAGTCCTTGCCGCTGTAGGCGCCGCGCTCTCACGCGCGACATGACGGCGCCGAGCACGACGCCGGCAACCGAGATCACCGGGATGGCCAGCGCCAACAGATAGATATTGGCATAGACCACGGCCTTATCGGCTTGCGAGAGATCCTCGATGCCGGTGAACATGAAAATATTCAGAAGCGAGACCGCGATAAGCCCACTTATGACGGCGAAACGGCCCAGGGTCTGCATGGTCGTGTGCATGACCTTGATCTGGCCGTCCGGGTAGGGGTTGCCGGCGTCGTCGACGCTGGGCACCGCCTCGACGGTCATGGCGTCCGCGACGACGTCTTGAACCACGTATCCGCTTGGCGCCAGCAGCACGCTGAGGACGTACCAGGCCTCGACGGACATGAGGTCGGCCATCGCTTCCGTGTGGGCGATCAGGCCGTACATGATCCCGATCGACAGCGCGATCAGTGCCGCGCCGATGTAGACCAAGATTGCTTTCCAACGCCAAATCAGGTCGACCAAATGGCCAAGTGGCATCTTCAGCGCCCAGGGGATGCCGGCCCAAAAGGCGAGGCCGGCCAGGAACGCCGCTGAAAGGCCAAGGTAGTCTTTGATGAAGAAGGTGCCGACGACCGCCGTCAGTCCCGACACTCCGGCCGCGACATAGACCAGCAACGGGGGCAGATAGGACCACCGCAACTGCCGGCCAAGATCAAAGAATGTGCTGTCGATCCAACGATGGAGGACTTGGATCGTGGAGTTTCGGCTTTCGGCCACCTCGGGACCCTCGTTCGCAAGACCCGGTGTTATGCCACGCCCGAAGGAC
>JBFELD010000309.1:0-3724 GCA_041552375.1 Kiloniellaceae bacterium
GCGCGGCGGGCAGATCCGGCTGGACGGCCGGCGGGTCAAGTCTTCGACCCGTCTTGCCGCGGGTCAACGGCTGCGCGTGCCGCCTCTAGAGAGCGCGAAGGGTGGTACGCCGGCGACGGGAGAGGTACCCGGCGGCGACCATGCCGCGCCGCCGGTCAGTCGTCGCGACCAGCGCGAATTGCGTCGCCGGGTGCTCTATCGGGACGATTGGTTGATTGCTATCGACAAGCCCGAGGGACTGGCGGTGCAAGGCGGCAGCGGCCAGCATCGCCACATCGACGCCATGCTCGAGGCCTTGCGGTTCGATGCCGCGGCGCCGCCGCGGCTCGTGCATCGTCTCGACAAGGATACCAGCGGTGTCCTGCTACTGGCCCGCCATGTCCGAGCCGCGCGCGCGCTGACCAAGACCTTTCGCGACAAGTCCGCGCGCAAGGTCTATTGGGCGGCGGTCGCCGGCCGTCCGCCGAAGCGCCGGGGCGTCATCTCGCTGCCTCTTGGCAAGGAAGGCACCCGCGGGGCTGAAAAGGTGAAGGTCGAGGCCCATGGGGCGCGACCGGCTCAGACCCTCTACCTGGAGGTGAGCAACTACGGGCGCGCCGTTAGCTGGCTCTTGCTGATGCCGCTGACCGGGCGCACGCACCAGCTGCGCGTCCACACGGCAGCGATCGATATGCCGATCCTTGGCGATGGCAAATACGGCGGCCGAGCGGCCTTTCCCGAGAAGGCCGGCCCGGTCCGGCGATTGATGCTGCATGCACGCGAGATCGACTTTCCGCATCCCGAGGATGGAACCACGCTGCGGATACGGGCGCCGGTCCCGCCGACCATGGAAGAGGCTTGGCAGCGCCTTGGGTTCGATCCGGAACGTGAACCCGCGGCCCTGCACGACCTCATCGACTATGCCGCAAACTTCGTCTAACGCGTTGTATTGAGTGAAAGAAGTGCCAAGTCATCCCTTCAAGCTAATCCTCTTCGACTTCGATGGAACGCTGGTCGACAGCCAAACGCTGATCGGAACTGCGATGAGCGAGGCTTTCGCGTGTTGTGGCTTGACGCCGCCGCCCTTGTCAGAGGTGCGTCGTGTGGTCGGGCTGCGGCTGGAGGAGGCTGTGGAGAGGCTGGTGCCACCGCAAGCACGGCAGGTATCAGTGGAGGCGTTGGCCGCGGCCTATCGAGATGCCTTCTTTAGATTGAGGTGCGACCCGGATCATCTGGAGCCGGTCTACCCGGGCGTGCCGGAGGTCTTGACGGACCTGGACCGGCCCGAGGTCTTCCTCGGTATCGCCACCGGCAAGAGCCGGCGGGGGCTGACGGCGAGCCTCGAGCGGCACGGTCTGGCGCATCATTTCGTCATCCTGAAGACGGCAGACGATGGCCCCGGCAAGCCTCACCCGGCAATCGTCGAGCAAGCGATGGAGGAAATGGGAGCCGCGCCCGCCGAGACCCTGTTGGTCGGCGATACGATTTATGACATGGAAATGGCCGTGGCGGCGGGGGTTCGTGCCATTGGCGCGGCCTGGGGCTATCATGAGGTGGAGGAGTTGTTGGCGGCGGGTGCTTACCGAGTGTTAACGCGGATCGGCGAGCTTCCTGCAGCGATGGGTGATTTGGAGTAAAGCCGATGCGTTTGAAGGGGCTTGTCACGGGCCTGATTGTGGTCTCGGTGGCGGTGGTCGCCGCGGGCTATGCCATTCTCAACAATATGGATTTCGAGCAGCTGCGCGAATTGGCGGAGGATCAGGCGCGCGAGGCGACGGGGCGCGAGCTGACGATCGCCGGTCAGATCGATCTGCAGGTTTCGCTGACGCCGCGGATCGAGCTGAACGATATCAGTTTTGCCAACGCCGCTTGGGGCAGCGAGCCGCAGATGGCCTCAGTCTCGCGCCTCGAGCTGGAGGTGGAGCTGCTGCCGCTCATCTTCGGTGAGATCAACGTCAAGCGCCTGATCTTGGTCGAGCCGCGCATACTGGTCGAGACCGACACCGATGGCCGTGGCAACTGGGTCTTCGATACCTCCGCCGCGGAGGAAAGCGACACGGCTTCCGACGGGGCGGCAAGCGGGACATTCCCGGCCGTTCATCTCTTCGTCCTGGAAAACGGGTTTCTGACCTACCGCGACGGCCAATCGGACGAGACCTTGACGGTTGCCCTGGACCGTGTGGCCGGTGAGACAGAACGCCCGCAAGATCCTCTTCGCATCTCGGCCCTTGGACGTATCGGCGAGACGCCCTTCAAGATACAAGGAAGTTTCGGCCCCTTGAGCGCCCTTACCGGGGGCGGGGACCTCGCCCTTGGGATCAGCGCGGAGCTTGCCGAAGCGCAACTGGCGGTGGACGGACGCGTATCCGATGTGACCCAGGCGCCGCGGGTCGAGCTGACCTTGTCCGCCAAGGGCCCGTCGTTGGCGCCCCTGGGCGCTCTTGCCGGAGCCGCTCTGCCGGCCCTTGGACCCTATGAGGTCTCGGCGCGCCTCGAGGGAAGTGGGGGTGTCTATCAGCTCTCCGGGCTGGGCGTGAAGCTCGGCGGCAGCGACCTCTCGGGCACGCTCGAGGCGAATCTGACCACTGCTCGGCCCAAGGTCGTGGCCAGCCTGGTCTCGCGCCGTCTTGACGTGGCGGACTTCACGGGCGGTGAGGGGGCGGCCACGGTGACCGAGGGGCCGGCCTCACCCTATGTCTTCACGGCCGATCCCTTGCCTTTGGAGACACTGGGTCTGGCCGATGCGGACATCGACCTAAGGGCGCAACAGATCCTGCTGTCGCCACAGATGGCTTTGCGGGACTTGGAGGTAACGGCCCGGCTGCGCGACGGTGATCTGATTGTCGAGCCGCTCACCGCCGTGATCGCCGACGGCCAGGTGCAAGGCCGGCTGGCATTGGATGCGCGCCAAGCTCCGGCGGCCTTGGCGCTGCGTGCGCAAGGGCGCAATATCGATATGGCCCGCCTGTCGCGTGAGAGTGGCCTCGACAGCGGTATCGAGGGGCGGGTCGGCTTGGACCTGGATCTGGCCGGCCGCGGTGCCTCGCCTCGGGCCATCGCCTCGAGCTTGAGCGGCAGCGCCGCCACGGCGTCCAGCGGCGGGCGCATCGACAATCAGCTTTTCAAAGTGCTTGCGGTGGGGCTGGACAGCGTGACCGGCCCGCTTCTCGGCAGCGACTCGCAGGCCGCGCTCAACTGTTTCGTCGTCCACTTCGACTTCGATCAGGGCTTGGGGCGCAGCCGCGCCTTGGCCCTCGACAGCGAGGCTATGGCCCTCACCGGATCGGGGACCTTGAACCTGCGAAGCGAGGCCCTGGATCTCGATTTCGACACCGCGACGCGTCAGCCGAGCTTGGCGAGCCTCGCCGTGCCTTTCAATGTCGGTGGCACCTTGAAGAATCCGACGGTCACGCCCGATGCCGTCGGTGCGGCCACGGGTGCGGTCGAGAGCCTGGCCAGGGCCGCCTCCGACAATGCCGGGGGAGTCTGGGGGTTCGTCTCCGGTATGCTTGGTGGCGAAGACGACGGAAGTGGCGGCGCCCCGTCGTCACCCTGCGTCGTGGCGGCCGGATCGGCTCCCGCCGAACCCGGGGCCTCCGAATCCGCGGCGCCCGCGCCCCAGACGGCACCGCAGACGGCCGCATCGCCATCGGCTTCGAGTGCCGCGGATAGCGATGCGCAGACCGAGGCGAGCCCTGAGAGCGACGGAGATAAGGGGATCGACGATGCCTTCGATGACTTCAAA
>JBFELD010000310.1:0-3720 GCA_041552375.1 Kiloniellaceae bacterium
CGAGCACCTTGCCATGGCCATTTCGTCACCGCGCGGCTGGGCGACAAGCCTATACGATTAGTTGAAAATATTAAACAAGAGTTATCATAGAAGCAAAAGTTTCGTTGTGCTGAAGGGGAGCCCGGGCTTTGACACGTTTAGTTGCGATCTAGACCCAGGAGATGGTCTTGCCCGGCTTATGCTTGGCGACAAGGCGGCGCACTTTGCTGGAGAAACCGCTAGCGATCTCCTCACGCTCGACCACGTTCATCGACGCATCGAAACGATAGACGAGAGGCAGGCAAGTGGCGATGCGAAAGGCTTCGGCTTGCGTGTCCGAAAGACCCTCGATTTGGCGCGTGAGCCCGCGAATCGACGCGGTGTGTGCAACAACCAGAACGCGGCGATCTCGATGCAGGAGAGGTGCCAGGTGTTCTTCCCACCAAGGCTGAACGCGAAGGGCGGCGTCCTCCAAGCTTTCGCTATCCGGTAGCAGGGTGGCATCGACGTCCGCGTATCGCGGATCATGCCGAGGGTGGTCGGGTGCACCATCGGGCTGGGCTGGTGGCCGAGCCCGATACTCGCGCCGCCAGCGGGCGAGTTGGTCGTTGCCATAGAGCAGCGCGGCCTTGGCCCGGTTTTGCCCTTGCAGGGCGCCATAATGCCGCTCGTTCAGGCGCCAGGTCTCCTCCCTGGGGAGTGTCTGTAGACCCATCGCTTCAAGGATCAGATCCAGGGTTTCCCGGGCGCGCGAGAGGTAGGAGGTTTGCGCGAGGTCGAACGTGAAGCCGCGCTCCTTGAGGGCTCTTCCGGCGCGCCGGGCCTCTTCCCTGCCGCTATCGGCGAGAGGCGCGTCCGCCCAGCCGGCAAAGCGGTTCTGTGCCGCCCACTCCGTGCGTCCGTGCCTGATCAAAACCAGTGTGTGCATGGCTTCCCGGTCCAAGCCCTGAAACCGCGGTGACGCGTCACCACGTGCGGCGACAACTTAGCCCAAAATATCACGGCGGTCAGCTTTTGGCAGTGACAGGGACGTTCGCGACCTGGTCACCATGCGAGTATCCGAAAGAGGCGGAAAGTCGGTTTGCCGTCAGGGTCTCGATGGCGGCGACCTCGGGATCGGAAAAATAGTCTCGCCAGCCCCCGACCTTGGCGCGGCGGGCTTTGTAGGCATCCGGATTGGCGGGGTCGCGCGTCGTCACCCGCCCACCGCTCAGCCGGAAGACCTTTTTGGCCTCCATCTTCTTCATGTTCTCGAAGGCGGCAAAGTCGACGGCGCCTTGGACTTCCTCATCGCTCATCGGCGTGCCCATGAAGGCGAGCAGGCGGCTTAGCGTCTCGGCCGGCCTGGCCCGAAAGTCCTCATAGCGTAAGAGCAAGAGATCTGTCGTATCGGGTAGGTCTCGTTCCCATTCGGCCATGTGGTCGAGAATACGGGCGAGGAAGCCGGTGTCCGGCCCCATCACGAAATCATAGAGCGAAAGCGTCGGGTCCGCCGGCGGGTAGCGCGTGATGGCGATCTTCTCGTCGGTCATGCGGTGCTTCCACTGAAAGTAGAGGGAAACCGCCACATCGCGCGGGTCTCGAACGAGCCAGGCCACTTTCTTGGCGCTCAACGCGTCTTTCCACAGCCGATCACCGGTGTAGTCCTCGATGTAGTGGCCGTGGGTGAAGAAGATGGCCGGGATGGCCGGGTCGCGGAGCTTCATGTTATCGAAGTCGAGCAGGCAGTCCTGAGGCAGGCCGTAGCGTAATTGATAGGCGCGCGAGAGCATGACCCGGACCCAGGTCCGGCCGCTCTTGCCATAAGAGAGGAAGACCACATCGGCGCTTGAGAGCTTGGCCAGCTCCATCTTGCCCCGTATACGCCGAGCTAGTGCGACGCGCCGTACCGGGTCGGCGAACGGCAGCTTCAAGGCGCCCTTGCGCAGCAATTTGTTGATGGTATCGCCCATCTATCCCAAGCTCGATCGAGCCATCGGTCCGACGATGCGGATTTCTCATTCAAGGCTCGCCGCCGCTCTATCATGTTGTTGATTTGATTGCAATTAGTAGTTGCTCTATCGAAGCCTGATTTACCTTGTTCTCCACCTGCCAAAGCGAGTATGACTGGCGCCGACTTGGGCGATTGACGCACCCTTGTGCAGGTGTGAGGCGCCGGGAAGGCGCACAGTTGATGACAGCCATCGAAAGCCAGACGGTCGAGACGAGAGAACAGGCGATGCCGAGCGTCTGGCTCCTTCTTGATGACCGCCCCGGCCATTGCACGCAGGTTCGAGGCCTCGCTGATGCGCTCGGTTGGCCGGCCGAAGAAAAGCAACTCCGCTTTCGGATGAGCAATCATCTTCCCAACAAGATCCTGGGTGGCGGTTTGACGTCCCTTGATCCGGCGCGCTCGGACCCTCTGCAACCGCCGTGGCCGGACTTGGTGCTGGCGATGGGGCGTCGCACGGTGCCCGTGGCGCGCTGGATCGGCCGGCAAAGCGGCGGCAAGACGAAGCTGGTGCAGCTCGGCCGAAAGGGCGCCAATCTTGCCGATGCCTTCGATCTGTCCATTGCCTTGCGGCACTTCCAGCTTCCGCCCCATCCGGCGCGCCTCGACTTGGTCGTGCCGCCCACCCAGGTGACCCAAGCGCGCCTGGCCGAGGCGGCGGAACACTGGCCTGACCTTCTGGGTGATGCCGCCAGCCCCAAGGTGGTCCTTTTGGTCGGCGGTGGCACGGCTCAACACAAGCTGCCCTCAGAATCGGCGGAAGAGATGGCGGCGCGCGTTCTAAGCTTTGCCCGAGAGGCGGCAGGCTCGCTCACCATCGTGACCAGCCGGCGGACCGGCGCCAAGTCCGTGCGCGCGATGCAGACCGGTGCTCCGGAGGCGAGCTTTCACATCTGGCGGGCGGAGGAGAGGGAGAACCCCTATCTCGGTTACTTGGCTCAGGCCGATGTTTTGGTCGCCACGGGAGAGAGCGAGTCGATGCTGGCCGAAGCCGTGGCGACGGGCCTGCCGCTCTACATCTATCCGCTCGAGGAACGGCGGCCCTCCCTCAAAGCTTGGTGTAAATCCTTCGTTTTCGAGCAAGCGGATGGCTCGGGCCCTCTTGCCAGCCTTTGCCGGGGGCTGCTGTTCGAAGGCTGGCTGGAGCCACCGCGAGATCTCTCACGCATGCACCGCGAGCTGATCGATGCGGGACTGGCCGCACCGTTCGGCGCTCGCATGACATTGGACACGCGCCCCCCGGGCTGGGTCGAGGCCGACAAGGTAACCGCGCGGGTCCGAGAGCTTTTGAGCACGCGAGCGGACGTCCGGGCGTCCACGACGATGACCCTGCCCGAGGCGCCGGCCTTTCGCAGTCCACGGTCGATCTGGGTGGTGTCCTCCTTGGCGCTGGAGGCCGAATGCCTGGCGCCTCTTCTAGAGGCTCTGGCCGCGCGCTATCCGCGGGTCGACCTCGCGGTGACCCTGCCCGATGTCGAGACGATGACGCCCGGCTTCCCGGCCGCTGTTCGGGCCGTGCAGCGGCCCGCGGGCAACAGTCGTGATTGGCGCCGGGCGCTGACGATCATGGATACCCGAGTGGTTCTCCATATCGGCGCACTCGCCGCGGCTGATCGGCCGATGCTGGACGCGGCCGCGGCCCGCGCGGCGCCGGTGATCCTTCTCGATCCGGCCCTTTTCGGCGCGGAGGGGCGAATGGTTTTACGCGCCGGCGAAACGCTTTTGTCCCACGACGGCGACGACCGCGCCTA
>JBFELD010000311.1:0-3718 GCA_041552375.1 Kiloniellaceae bacterium
CCGCCCTGGAACCCGTCCAGCGATGGTGAAGATCAGGCCACCCAGCGTATCGACATCTTCATCGCGCTCATCATCGGAGAGGACGGGGCCGACCACCGCCTCGAACTCCTCGATGGTGGCCCGGGCATCGGCGACGATGGTCCCATCGCTGCGGCGGCGCAGTTCGTAGCCCTGGAGCACGTCGTGCTCGTCTTCGATCTCCCCGACGATCTCCTCGACCAGATCCTCGATGGTCACCAGACCGTCGATGCCGCCATACTCGTCGACGACCAACGCCATATGCAGGCGCGATTGGCGCATCTGCAGCAGCAGATCGAGGACGCGCATGGAGGGTGCGACGATCAAGACCCGCCGCATAATGTCGCTCAAATCGAAAGACTTGTCCTTTCTGACATATTCGACGACGTCCTTGATATGAACCATGCCCAGAACCTCGTCCAGCGTCTGCCGGTAGACCGGCAGGCGCGAATGCCCGGCCGATCTCATATGCTCGATCAGCTGATCGGCATCGACACCAATTTCGACGGCGATGATATCGGCGCGCGGAACCATCACGTCATAGGCCGTCAAGTGCCGTAGGTTCAGGATATTGGAGAGCATCACCCGTTCGTCGTCGCCGATCGGGCCGTCCGCATCTTCGTCGGTGGCGCTTTCCTCGATCTCCTCGATGATTTCCTCGATGCTTTCGCGCAGCTGCGAGTCGCCGTTGCGATGACCGAAGAAGCCCAACAGGCGCCGGAAGGCCGAGACCAACGGCGCATCGCCGCCATTTTGGCCCCCAGCGCGCGCCGCCTTGCTGCCCGCCGACCCCCCGCTCATGGTACCGGTTCCCAGAGCTGTGGCCGCCCGGCGCTCCGGGTTTCGCTCCGATACGGATCGCCGACGCCGAGCGTGGCCAGGATATCGGCCTCCAACCGCTCCATCTCCTCGGCGTCAAGGTCTTGCTCATGATCGTAGCCGAGCAGGTGAAGTACGCCATGGACGACCAGGTGACAAAGATGGTCACGCACCGTTTTGCCCTGCTCTCGGGCCTCTCGCAGCGCCGTTTGCCGGGCGATGACGACATCGCCCAAAACCATCGGCGGCGCATCTTCCTCCCGTTCGGCGTGGCGCGGCCAGGCCACGTCATCGGCAGCAGGAAAGGAGAGCACGTTGGTCGGTTTGTCCTGGTCTCGATAGCGGTGATTCAGCTCTCGTAGCAGCGCATCGTCTGCCAACGTCAACGAGGCCTCGACCGCCCGAGAGGTACCAACCGGCTCGCAACCGGCCACCGATAGCGCCGCGCGCGCCGCCTGCGCGACCAATTTCTCCGCGTCGGGCACCGCTTGGCGCCATCCCGGGTCGCGGATCGTGACCTCGAGGTTCAAGAAGCGGCTATCGTCTGGGTCGTCGTTCATTTTGCACGTAGGTATGATGCAAGGGCCCTCGGGTGCCCGCGTCTCTAGGTTTCACGAGCCTTCGTCCGTTCTTGCTTCGCGCCGGCACCATTGGTTTCCTCGAGCCCATAGGCCTCCACTATACGCTGAACCAGGGAATGACGCACGACGTCACGATCGGTGAAGCGGATCACCGTCACCTCCGCCATGCCGGCCAGAATGCGGGCGGCATCGGCCAACCCCGACGGTTGATCGATGGGCAAATCGACTTGCGTCAAATCTCCGGTGACGACCATGCGGCTATTCTCACCCATTCTCGTCAAGAACATCTTCATTTGCATCGGCGTCGTGTTCTGAGCCTCATCGAGAATGATGTATGCGTTCGAGAGGGTGCGCCCACGCATGAAGGCCAAGGGCGCCACCTCGATCTCACCGCTGGCGATACGCGCCGTCACCTGCTCGCCGGGAAGCATGTCGTACAAGGCGTCATAGAGCGGACGCAGATAGGGGTCTACCTTCTCCAACAGGTCGCCCGGAAGGAACCCCAGTCGTTCGCCCGCCTCGACCGCCGGTCGCGAGAGGACGATCCTGTCGACCTTCCCGCCGACCAACATCTCCACCGCCTTGGCCACCGCAAGATAGGTTTTCCCGGTTCCCGCCGGACCGATCCCGAAGACCAGATCGAAGGCCGACAAGGCCCTTACATAGGCGGCTTGGCCCGGGGAGCGCGGGGTGATCAGCCGCTTTCGGGTCGAAATCGCCAGATCCTCGGCATGAATGGCGCTCGCTTTGTCCGCGGCGCCTTGCTGGGCCCCGGCGCGCGACATTCGCACCGCGGCATCGACCTCCGCCTCGGTGACCTCCAGGCCTTTTTCCAAGCGCTGGTACAGCGCCTTCAGCGCCGCGGCCGCCGCATCGATCGCCGCCGTATCGCCGGCGATCTGGACATGATTGCCGCGACAGGACAGCCCGACGCCCATTTGTTGCTCGATGCGTGAAAGGTTCTGATCGTGCTCCCCGAAGAGGAGGGGCAGCAGCGCGTGATCGGGAAACTCGATCATCCTCGGCGATCGCCCGGCGGCATCCTTTCGCTTGCGCGGCGCGCTCACGACAGCGCTTCCCTTGCCGGCTCGCAGCGTTCAACCACCGGAGGCTTGGAGGGCACCCCGTCCTTCAGCCCCGCCGTTACGGTTTTACCGGCAAGGCTGTTGGGATGCGCGGCGGCGATCTCGACCGGAACGATCGTGCCGATCCGCTCTGACGCGGGAGACGACGGCGCATGGACATGCACCGCCTGCATATAGGGGCCCCGGCCGACGAGTTGCCCGGCACGGCGGCCGGCGCGTTCGAACAGGACCTCTTGCACCTGACCGACACAGCCTTGGTTGAAGGCCATCTGCTGGGCGTTCAAAAGCTCTTGCAACAAGGCCAAGCGTTCGGCCTTGACCGGCTCTGCGAGCTGATCGTCGTCGAGAGCGGCGGGTGTTCCGGGCCGAGGACTGTATTTGAAGGAATAGGCCTGGGCGAAGGTAACCTCGTTGACCAAGGCGAGCGTCGCCGCGAAGTCCTGCTCGCTCTCCCCCGGAAAGCCGACGATGAAGTCCGACGACAGCGCGATGTCCGGCCGCTTGGCCCGCAATCGCTCGACGATCTCCAGGTAGTCGCGCGCCGTGTGCCGCCGGTTCATTCGAGCGAGGACCTGGTCGGACCCCGATTGCACCGGCAGGTGAAGATAGGGCATGAGCTGAGGGACCGACGCGTGGGCATCGATCAACTCCTCGTCCATGTCGACGGGATGCGAGGTGGTGTAGCGAAGGCGCTCAAGACCATCGATGCCGGCCAAGTGAGCGATGAGGCGTCCCAGGCGCCATGGTTTTCCGTCCGGCCCCGCGCCGTGATAGGCATTGACGTTCTGCCCGAGCAAGGTGATCTCGCGCGCGCCCTGGGCAACGAGGCGGCGGGCCTCGGCCTCGATCGCCGTGGTACCGCGTGAGTACTCCGCGCCGCGCGTATAGGGCACGACACAAAAGGTGCAAAAGCGATCGCACCCCTCTTGAATGGAGAGATAAGCCGCCGGTGCCGCGGGGCCCGCACCCGACGGCAGGTGATCGAATTTGGGCTCGACCGGAAAGTCGGTTGCAATCACCCCGCCGGTTTCCCGCTCCGCACGGGCGACGAACTCCGGCAAGCGATGATAGACCTGGGGCCCGAAGACGATATCGACCTGCGGGGCACGGCGCGGTATCTCTTCGCCTTCGGCCTGGGCGACACAGCCGGCCACGGCGAGTATCGGCCTCCGGCCCGCGGCCTTGGCCTTGCGCTTCCATTCCTTTATGCGGCCA
>JBFELD010000312.1:0-3704 GCA_041552375.1 Kiloniellaceae bacterium
GTGTGCGCCTTGCATCCGCGAGATGCCGTCCCTGGACCGGCTACAAGCCGCGTTGGGGCCCGAGGGGCTGCAAGTCGTGGCGGTATCGGTGGACCGAGGCGGTGCCGACATCGTCGAGCCTTTTCTCCGGGAGCTGGGCATAGCCCGTCTGGAAATCCTTTTGGATCAGAAATTCAAGAGCGCGCGTGCCTTCGCTTTCAGCGGTCTGCCGACGACCTACGTCATCGATGTGGAGGGCAGGCTGATTGGCGGTTTGGAGGGGCCGGCCGAATGGGATGGGCCCGAGGCTCTCGAGCTGCTGCGTTATTATCTGCCCAAGGCGGAGCTTCAGCGCGTCGGCACCGGCTCCTCGCTGGAGTAATCATAAAATCCACGCCCCGCCTTGCGGCCGAGCCATCCGGCCTCGACGTATTTGACCAGCAAGGGGCAGGGGCGATACTTGCTGTCGGCGAGGCCCTCATAGAGGACATGCATTACCGCCAGGCAGGTATCGAGGCCGATGAAGTCGGCAAGCTCTAGCGGCCCCATGGGATGGTTGGCCCCCAGCTTCAAAGCGGTGTCGATCGACTTCACCGAGCCGACACCCTCGTAGAGCGTATAGACCGCCTCGTTGATCATCGGCAACAGGATGCGATTGACGATGAAGGCCGGGAAATCCTCGGCCGAGGCGGTGGTCTTGCCGAGCTTCTTGGCGAAACCCTTGACCGCCTGATAGGTGTCTTCCTCGGTGGCGATGCCGCGGATCAACTCGACCAGCTGCATGACCGGCACGGGATTCATGAAATGCAGGCCCATGAACCTGCCCGGTCGGTCGGTCACGGCAGCCAGCCGCGTGATCGAGATCGATGAGGTGTTGGAGCAGATCAGCGCGTCGGGGCGCACGACCGGGCAGAGCTGTTTGAAGATCTCCCGTTTCAGGCCTTCGTTTTCCGTGGCCGCCTCGATGATCAGATCGCAGTCCGCGAAGATCGACAATTCCGTGCCGGTTTCGATCCGCGCCATGGCGTCTGAAACTTCGGCCTCGTCGATCTTTCCGCGATGGGCCTGGCGCTCCATGTTGGCGGAGATGGCTTCCAAGGCATCGGCCAGGACCTCATCGTTGATGTCCGACATCTTGACCCGGAGCCCGGCAAGCGCGGCGCTGTGCGCGATGCCGCCACCCATCTGTCCGGCGCCGATGACGCCGATCGACTTGATCTCTGGGATGGGAGGAGCTTCGGTTTCGGGCATATCACGACTGCCTTGTTGCTTGGGCGCGGCCTTGGGTCCTCGGCGGCCCGACATGAACGGCTAGAAGACCCCTCGGCCGCCTCGGCGTCAAGAGTCCAGGGCGCTCTCCAACTCGGGCACGGCCTGGAACAGATCCGCGACCAGGCCATAGTCGGCAACCTGGAAGATCGGGGCCTCCTCGTCCTTGTTGATGGCCACGATGATCTTGCTGTCCTTCATTCCCGCCAGATGCTGGATGGCGCCCGAGATGCCGACGGCGATGTAAAGATCGGGTGCTACGACCTTGCCCGTCTGGCCGACCTGCATGTCGTTGGGCACGTAGCCGGCGTCGACCGCTGCGCGGCTGGCCCCGACAGCGGCGCCGAGCTTGTCGGCCACCCGCTCGAGCATGGCGAAGTTCTCGCCGGCGGCCATGCCGCGTCCGCCGGAGATGACGATCCCGGCGGTGGTCAGCTCCGGGCGCTCGGACTCGGTCAGCTTCTGACCGGCAAATGCCGAGAGCCCGGCATCGGCGGTAACCTCGACGCTTTCCACCGCGGCGCTGCCGCCCTCGGCGGCGGCGGCCTCGAAGGCGGTGGTGCGCACGGTGATCAGCTTGATCGCGTCGTGCATCTGCACGGTGGCGAGCGCGTTGCCGGCATAGATCGGTCGCACGAAGGTATCGGCGCTCTTGACCTCGGAGATATCCGAGACCTGCTGAACATCGAGGAGCGCGGCTGCCCGTGGCATGACATTCTTGCCGAAGGTCGTGGCGGCCGAGAGGACATGGCTATAGCCCCCGGCAAGCCCGACGATGAGAGGCGCTATGTTCTCGGCCAGGTCATGAGCATAGTGCGGCGCGTCGGCAAGCAATACCTTGGCGACGCCGGGTACCTTCGCGGCCTCTTCGGCGACGCCGGCGCACTCTGCACCGGCCACCAGGATGTGAACCTCGCCGCCGATCTCGCTGGCGGCCGTCACCGTATTGAAGCTCGCCGAGGCGAGGGCCGTGTTGTCGTGCTCGGCCAGGACCAGGATGCTCATGGGATCACCTTTGCTTCATTGCGCAACTTATCCACCAGCTCGGCGACCGAGGCGACCTTGACGCCGGCCTTGCGCGTCGGCGGCTCGACGACCTCGATCGTCGTGGTCCGCGCGGACACGTCGACGCCCAGCTCTTCGGGCGAGAGCACGTCGATCGGTTTCTTCTTGGCCTTCATGATGTTGGGCAGGGAGGCATAGCGCGGCTCGTTGAGGCGCAAGTCCACGGTGACGATGGCCGGCATCTTCAGCTCCACCATCTCCAAGCCGCCGTCGACCTCGCGCGTGACTTGGATCTTGTCATCGGGCTTTTCGATCTTGGAGACGAACGTCCCCTGTGACCAGCCTAGAAGCGCGGCCAACATTTGTCCGGTCTGATTGTTGTCGCCGTCGATGGCCTGCTTGCCGAGAATGATGAGGCCGGGCTCCTCCCGCTCGGCCAACGCCTTCAACAGCTTGGCCACGGCCAAGGGCTCGAGCGGTTGATCGCTCTGCACCAGGATCCCGCGGTCGGCGCCCATGGCAAGACCCGTGCGCAGCGTCTCCTGCGCTTGTTGCGTGCCGCAGGAAACGACCACGATCTCGCTCGCCGTTCCCGCCTCCTTCATGCGGATCGCTTCTTCCACAGCGATCTCGCAGAAGGGGTTCATCGCCATCTTGACGTTGGTCAGCTCGACGCCGCTGTTGTCGGGTTTCACCCTGACCTTCACGTTGGCATCGATGACCCGCTTGATCGGTATCAGTACCTTCATAGCTCGTCGCGGTCCCTCGTGTGATTGGGCTTGCGTGTTATTAGACTTGCCGGCGGTCACGCGGGCCACAGATGGGGTCCGCGAGCACGGCCGGCGACTTTGCGCTGCCCCGATTTTTCGCGCGCGCACAATAGGAGCAAGCCCGGCCCCTGTCAATGATCCCCGTGGTGTTGGGTGTGGCCGAGTCGGGTTTAAATTTATTTATATATAACAGCGTCTTAATAGGGGTTTACCCAGATCATTGGCGAGTCATTCCCCGCAGCGTCGATCCTTGGCGGCCGGTCTTCGGAGCTTGGCGGGAACGCTGTCAATGTTGCAGGTGCACGCAGGCTTGGTCGCGGCGTTATTCGCGGTGTGCGCCGGGCACCCAGAGGACGTCCGTCTTGCCGCCGTCGTTGGCCGCGCGGGCCAGCACGAAAAGCAGGTCCGACAAGCGGTTTATGTAGCGGATCGCCTGAGGGTTCACCGTCTCGAGTTGGGCGAGCGCCGTCACCGCGCGCTCGGCGCGGCGGGCGACCGTGCGGGCGTGATGAAGATGGGCGGCAGCGGCGCACCCCGCGGGCAGGACGAAGGAGTCGAGGGGCGCCAGCTCGGCGTTGACCCGGTCGATCGCCTCTTCAAGGAAGCGCACCTGAGCGGCGGCGATACGCAAGGGTGGATGGGCGGGATCTTCCTCCTCCGGCCGACAGAGGTCCGCGCCCA
>JBFELD010000313.1:0-3695 GCA_041552375.1 Kiloniellaceae bacterium
ACCCGCGTCGTGTAAGCCTTGGTGATGCCGAGGACGTAGTCGATCGCACCGACCCCGAGGCCCGAGCCGCCCGCCGCCTGCCCCGCCAAGGTATTGGAGGAGGTGACGAAGGGATAGGTCCCATGATCGATATCGAGCAGCGCGCCTTGCGCGCCCTCGAACAAAATCCGCCGGCCGGCCCGGTGAGCATCGTCCAAACGGTCCCAGACGCGCCCGGCAAATGGCAAGACCTTCGGCGCGACCTGGCGCAGCTTGGCAAGCAACTCAGGCGCCTCGAAGGGCGGGTGGCCCAGACCGCTGAGCAGGGCGTTGTGATGCACCAGCAGCGCCTCGATCCGATCGCGCAGCAGCGCCTCGTCGGCCAGGTCGCAGACCCGTATCGCACGGCGGCCGACCTTGTCCTCGTAGGCCGGGCCGATACCGCGCCCGGTGGTGCCGATCTTGCCGCTGCCGCGCGCGGCCTCGCGGGCTTGATCCAAGGCGCCATGAACCGGCAGGATCAAGGCCGCCCGCTCGGAAACGACGAGGTTGTCGGGCGTTACGGCGATACCCTGGGCGGCGACGCGCTCGATCTCCTCGAGCAGCGCCCAAGGATCGATGACGACGCCATTGCCGATGATCGAGAGCTTGTCCGGCCGCACGATACCCGAGGGCAGCAACGACAGCTTATAGGACACGCCGTCCACCACCAGGGTATGACCGGCGTTATGGCCGCCTTGAAAGCGCACAACGATGTCGGCCCGTTGCGACAGCCAGTCGACGATCTTCCCCTTGCCTTCATCGCCCCATTGGGACCCAACCACGACGACGTTCGCCATTCTCGCTCAGTCCTTTCCTCCAGGCTCGCGGTCCGCGCCCAAGGCGACCGCGCCGTCTTCACTCAGCAGGTGCGTGCAGCCAAGCCTCAGCGCCGCTGCCGCCGGATCGGCGTCGGGCGCCAGGCCGGATAGGGTCACCCACCCTTGCGCGCGCAATTCGGCCAGGCGAGACCGGGCCGTGCCGAAGGGTGCGAAGACCCGCCGCGCCAGTGGTCGCTTCGGCAAAGCGCGCATGACGGTATCCATGAACAGCGAGACCCCCGTCGAGGGCTCGGCGCTGTTCTCCAGGTATTGCGATTCGTAACGGCCGCCGCGCCCCAGCTCGCCCCTGACACCGCGGGCAAGGAAGATGAAGCTGATACCGCTATGATACTCGAAGCCCCGATGCTCGACCGGATCGAGCGTCACGACCAGCTCCGGCATGGCCGCGGCGATCAGGCCGACGACGCCCTCCAGCCGGCCGACCTCGGCCGCCGCCCGGTCCGGCAACTCGATACGGCGAAGGCGTGCGAGCGCATCCTCCGCCGGCCCGGCGGCATCGAGAAGCGCGCGGAACAAAGGGGCGTTCGCCCCGGCCAGCTCGTCGACAGCGGCCACGTCCTTGCCATCCAGCGCCGCGGTGATGGCGCGCCGCAACGGCGGCTCGAAACCCAAGGCCGCGGCGATCGACGCGACCAACGGTGGCGAGTTGAGGTCGACCGAAAGCTCGGGCACGCCGATTGCCTGAAGTGCCTCGGCGGCCAGCAGAATGACCTCGACGTCGGCGGCCTCCTGGTCGGCGCCGATGATCTCGGCGCCGGCCTGGGTAAACTGGCGCTCGGGGCGAAGCTGACTGCCGCGCACTTGCAGAACCTGGCCCGCGTAGCACAGGCGCAGAGGACGTGGCGCGTTCGCTAGCCGCGATCCGGCCAAACGGGCGACCTGCGGCGTCATGTCGGCGCGCAGGCCCATCATTCGCTGGCTCACCGGATCCATCAGCCGGAAGGTCTGCGCGGCCAGGGCTGCGCCCGGCCCCGACAGCAGCGACTCCTCGAATTCGAGCATAGGCGGTTTGACCTGCTCATAGCCCTGGCTCTGAAAGCAGGCGAGCAGACCGGCGACGGCCTGCGCCTCCCGTCCGGCCTCGGGCGGCAGGAGATCCTGCAGCCCGGCCGGCAACAGTGCTTTGTCCTGGGCCTCGCTCATGCGGGTCGGTTCCTCAACGCGTGTCGTCCGATGGACGGCCCACGTGACTATAGATCTTGTCTCTCGGCATCAAAGTAAAAACCGCGCGCGGCCCCTGGTCGGTATCGACACCCCGGCTTGCGCGCCGGGCGGCGAGCCCATACTTATCCCTGGAGGCAAGGGGCGTCCCCTGTCGCTGAAAGGGTGTTTCGTCATGGTCGGTCGGGAGAACGGGAAGCGGTCGGCGAGTCTCGCGCCAACCCGATTGGACCGTTGGTTGGGCGTGGGGCTCGGCTTTTCCGGCCTGCTCTTGCTGCTCGGTTGGCTCTTGCCGGTCATGACGGTGGAGACCTTCTATTTCTTCGATGACCGTGTCACCATCGCCGGCGCGCTCTTCACACTGCTGCAGGAAGGAGAAACGCTGCTCTTTTGCATCGTATTTCTCTTCACAGTGATCTTTCCCGTCGCCAAACTGACGCTCGCCTACTTGGCCTGGCATCAGCTCAACCGGCAACGAGGGTCTCTCGGCGATACGGTCGGATGGATCGAGCAGCTTGGCAAATGGTCCATGCTCGACGTCTTCGTCGTGGCGCTTCTGGTGGTGGTTTTGAAGTTATCGATCCTCTCCGACGTCACGGTCGAGGTCGGACTTTTCATCTTCGCCGCGGCGGTGGTCTGCTCGATGTTGACGGTACGGCGCATCGTTCAGCTGAGCCGAGAGGCTAGCACCCCTTAAAAACGGATCGGCCTAGCCCGCTTGATGTGAGGAAGGCGCCGCACCGCTTCTAAAACCTGAGCATCGATTTCCTCGTCCAGCTCGACCAACGCCAGCGCGTCACCGCCGGGCTTGTTCCGACCCAGGTGGAAGGTGGCGATATTGACGCCGGCATCACCCAGCACCGTCCCTAGGGCACCGATAAAGCCGGCCTTGTCCTCGTTCGTGATGTAAAGCATGTAGGGGGTCAGCTCGGCCTCGATTGGGATCCCCTTGATCTCCACCAGCCGGGGCTTCCTGCCGCCGAAGAGCGTTCCCGCCACCGATCGGTCGCCCCGCTCTGTGGTAACGGTCAAGCGGATCAGTGTCTGATAGTCGCAATCGCGGTCGTGGCCCGTCGAAGACACCTCGATGTCGCGTTCACGCGCCAGGACCGGGGCGTTGACGAGGTTGACGCTGTCCAGGATCGGCCGCAGCAGGGCCGCAAGGGCGGTTTGGGTCAGGGGCCGATGGTTGAGGCCGGCGACGTCGCCTTCATATTCGATTGAGACCTTCCTGAGGCCGGAGCGGGTCAATTGCCCGGCAAAGCTGCCGAGCTGCTCGGCGAGCTTCATGTAGGGCCCGAGGCGCTGCGCCTCCTCGGCCGTCAGAGAGGGCATATTGAGCGCATTGCTGATCGAACCCTTGGTCAGATAGGCGCTCATCTGCTCGGCAATCTGGACCGCAACCTTCTCCTGAGCTTCGCTGGTGGAGGCGCCGAGGTGCGGCGTGGCGATGACATTATCAAGCCCGAAAAGCGTGTTGTCGCGCGCCGGCTCTTGAGCGAACACGTCGAGCGCGGCCCCGGCCACTTGCCCCGTGCCGAGCGCGGTCTTGAGATCCTCCTCAACGACCAAGCCACCCCGCGCGCAGTTGATGATGCGCACGCCCGGCTTCATTCTGGCAATTGCCGCGGCGTCGATGAGGCCCCGCGTCTCGTCGGTCAAGGGCACATGCAA
>JBFELD010000314.1:0-3694 GCA_041552375.1 Kiloniellaceae bacterium
ATAGGAGCGGCAGCGTCCGCCGGCCTGGTCGGCGGCCTCGTAAACCACCACCTCCCGACCTTGGGTGGTCAGCGCGACCGCGGCCGAAAGTCCCGCCAAGCCGGCGCCGATGATATGCACGCGTCCCATGGCGCCGCTTATAGGAACCCGTAGCGGGCCGCGACCCAGAGCTTTTCCAGGCGCGAGATCGAGAGCCTGGCCCGGGGGTCGCGCCAGCCCTCGCGCCGCAGCTTGGCGAGCAGGCGGTGATAGGCCTCCAGCATGATCATGGCTGGTCGTAAAGCTTGGCGGTCGCATTGTGCGATGAGTACCTTGGCCTCCTGAAATCGGGCCTCGGCCAGTTCGGCAAGCCGCTGACACACCTCCGCCAGATGGGGGTGGTCGAGAATGTCCTCGGCCGTTTCGACCGTGATCCCGGCTTCCTCCATGTACTCGCGAGGCAGATAAAGCCGGCCGCGGGCGGCATCCTCGCCGAGGTCGCGCAGGATGTTGGTCAGCTGCAAGGCTTCGCCCTCGACGATGGCCAACTTGAGGGCTGCGGGGCCGGCATCGCCGAAGACCCGAACCGAAAGCATGCCGACCGCCCCGGCGACGCGCCGGCAATAGAGCAAGAGCTCGTCCAGCGGCGGTGCCAGCATGCGCTCCTCGGCGTCCATGGACATGCCGTCGAGCATGGCCAGGAACTCCTCCTTGGGCAGAGCATAGGTCTCGATCGGGCCTTGCAGGGCACGGCTTATCGGGCGGGTCGGCCGTCCCTCGAAAAGGCGGTCGATTTCCTCCCTCCAATCGGCGATGCCGCGCTGGCGCAGGGCGATATCGCCTTCGTCGTCGGCGATATCGTCCACGTCGCGGCAGAAAGCGTAGATGGCGAACATGGCCTCGCGTTTTTCCGGCGGGAGGAGGCGCATGGCCCAATAGAAGGAGGTGCCCGAACGCTCGACCAGTCGGCGCACATGTTCGCCGTCGCCGGTGTGCGTGAGGGGAGGTGCCGCGGCTTCGCTCATGGCCGTTCCACGCTCACCTTGCCGCGGGCAGGGCGGCGCCCGGCAAGCCGCCGCCAGCTCTCGCCGGCCATGCCTTCGAGACCGGCGAGGATGAAATCGCCTTTGGTCAGCGCAACCCGCTCCGCAAGCGGATCGCCCGTTCGCAGCCGCTGGGTCAAGCGTTGGGCCAGGCGCACGATAACTTCCGACTCCATGGCCAATCGCCACGATACGAGATGTCGCGGCAAAAGCTTAGCGGTGTCGATCAGCTCCTCCACGCCGTCCAGACAGCGGTCGAGGACCTGACGAAACCCCGGCGGGCTCGGCCCGCCCGCTAGGACCGCGACCTCCAACCCCTCGGCGGCTAGCCAGTCCGCCGGGATATAGACCCGGTCGAGGGTCCGGAAATCGTCGCCGCAATCCTGCAGGTGGTTCAGGACCTGCAAGGCCGAGCAGAGGGCATCGGAATAGACATAGGCCGATGTCTCCTCACCGTGCAGGTCGAGCAGGTATCGGCCGACCGGATTGGCCGAATACGCGCAGTAATTCAAAAGATCAGGCCAATCCTTATAGCGAAGCTTCACCGCGTCCTGCTTGAAGGCCTTGATCAAGTCGAGGCAATGGCGCGGTGTGACACCGGTGTCGGCAAGGCTCTCACGCAGGACATGCGCGGTTTCGAGCGCCGGGTCGGTATCGGTCGGATTGGTGATTGCCAGGGCGAACTGGTCCAGGCGGCGGATCTTGTCCTCCGGCGCCAGCTCGCCGTTGTCCGCGATGTCGTCGATAGCTCGCGCGAAGCGGTAATAGCGGGCGACATGCGGGCGCAAGCGCGCCGGCAAGAGCCGCGAGCCGACCGGGAAATTCTCATCGCCGGCGCCTTTGCCGGATGGTGTCTCGATTGCACGACCACTCATCCGGTCAGTTTACTTTGCTCTCGGGTCGGCTGCCAGCGGCTTGATGGCTGCGGCCTTTCCAGTAGCCGCCGCGACCCCGCCAGTGACGCCAGGCCGAAGCGAAGGTCATGGCCGAATAGAGGCCCGCGACGAGCGGCAGCGCTGATGCCCAGAGGGGAGAGACCCCATAGAGCCGCAGCGTTGGCAGAAAGCTCAGCGTCATCAGTCCCCAGGCGGTCCCGCCCAGTCCCGCGACGGCTATGTCCGAGGCCACCAGTCCGGCGACCAGCGCGGCTGGTGGACCTAGGTAGGTGAGCACCATCCCGGCAAGGGTGGCCAGCAACAATAGTGGAGAGTACTGAAGTTGAGTGTAGGCCGTGCGGGCGACCATGTTCCAGATATCGGCAAAGCCGGCATAGGGACGAAGCGAGATCGATGTCTCGGTGAGCCCCAGCCAAATTCGCCCACCAGCGCCGCCGTGCTTGATCGCAGTGGCCAATGCGCAGTCGTCGATCAGGGCGTCGCGGATCGGGTCGAACCCGCCGGCCTGCTCGAACTTGTCACGGCGCAGCAGAACGCAGCCGCCGGCGGCCGCGGCGGTTCGCCGTGCCGGATCGGCAACCCAAGCGAAGGGATAGAGCTTGCGGAAGAAATAAACGAAGGGCGGAACCAGCATCCGGCCCCAGAAGCGCTCTGCCTTCAGCATCACCATGAGCGAGACCAGGTCGCGCCGGTCGTCGAGCGCGTGAGAGACCAGCCGGCGCAAGACCGTCGGCGGATGGCCGATGTCGGCATCGCAAAGCCAGATGAATTCCGCTTCGTCGAAGCTCGTGCGGGCGGCTGCCTGGCTCGCCTTCAATGCCCAAAGCTTGCCCGTCCAGCCGGCGGGGAGATCCGGCGCGAGGACCACCGTAAGGGCGTCCTCCCGTCCGCAAGCCCGGGCCGCCTCGACCGCCTGGGCCGCGGTCCCGTCGGTTGAGTGGTCGTCGGTCAAAAAGATGCGCATTGGGCCAGGGTAGTCCTGGGCGAGCAATCCGCTCACGGTCCGGCCGATCAAGGCGGCTTCGTCTCGGGCCGGCACCAACACGGCGACGGGCGGCCAGGGTCCTTCATGGGTTCCCGGGTCGGGCAGCCACGGACCTTTTCGCCAAAACCCGCCGTGCAGGAAGAGCAGGTAGAGCCACACCGCGAGCGGCAGCCCCGCCGCCAGGTAGATGAAAAACGAAGAGGTGCCGGCCAACAACGACATCATGCACCTATGTTACGTCACGGCCGCGAGCCGTAAAGTTGGCGGAAGCGCTTGAGGAATTCCTTCCTGGCGCGGTTGGGTGGCCAGGGCGTGAGCGTCACGGGCTTCAGCCCGCGCGAATGACCGAAAAACTTTCGCGCCTCCCGGTCGTCGAACCCGGCAAGCTGGGTCGCTTCCAGGAAGGCCGCGGCGCGATCGGCCCGCTTGATCAGTCGTCCCAGCTCGGCCGGCGGTACGGCGGGTAGGCCGAAGCGGAGGTGAATCGCCCCCAGCAGGCGCTTTTCCAAGGCCCTGTAATCCATCCCGACCGCCGCCTTGAAGGGCGTGATCAGATCGCCGATCACGTATTCCGGCGCGTCGTGCAGGAGAACCGCCAGACATTCATCGTGCTTCAGCTTTGGCCGGTAGGCACGCGCCAGCTCTTCGACCAACAAGCAGTGTTGGGCGACGCTATAGGACCAACGGCCCTGGGTCTGGCCGTTCCAGCGGGCTAGCCGGCTGAGGCCCTGGGCGATGTCCTCGATCTCGACGTCGAGCGGCGAGGGGTCGAGGAGATCGAGACGGCGGCC
>JBFELD010000315.1:0-3693 GCA_041552375.1 Kiloniellaceae bacterium
AGTATAGATGAAGCGCGATCCCAAGGCGCGGGCGTAGCCTCGCTGCCGCTCGGTGTTGCCGGGCAGGGCGAAGCGGTCCTTCCAACCGATGTAGTCCCAGTAATCGACATGGAAGGACAGTGGCAGAATACCCGGCAGATCGGCCAGCTCCCCCGCCAATGCATCGGCAGGCGGACAGGTATTGCAGCCCTGCGAGGTGTAAAGCTCGACCACCACCGGCCGGGCCACATCGGGCAGACCGGTACGGTTGATCGGCTCTGCCGCCTCGGAAGAAATTCCGAGTGCGGCGGTGACCAAAAGGGTGGCAATCCCACCGCGCAGCACCAAGATCAAGTGTCCCATGGCGATGACAATAGGGGTCCGCTCGCGTCACACACGAATCAACTTCGGGTGAAGCGGCCTCTATCGCCCGTCAACATCAAGAAATTCGACTCGAGAGTTTGAGCATGATCTATCTCTTGCGCCATGGCGAGACCGTCTTCAACCGGCAGCGCCGCTTGCAGGGACAAGGTGATTCGCCACTGACCGAGCGCGGCATCGAGCAAGCGCGGTCCATGGGTCGGCGTCTGCGATCGCTCCTGGATGATCCGACGGACTGGCGTCTGATAACCAGCCCGCTCGGTCGGTGCCGGCAGACAGCGGCCCTGGTGGCGCAGACCTTGGACTTCGACCAAGACCGGATTGAGCCGGAGCCGCGCTTGATGGAGCACGCCTACGGCCTTTGGGAGGGGCTCACCCCCGAAGAGATCGAAGCCCGCTTTCCGGCCGTCTCTCGCGCGAGAGAGACGGACCGTTGGAGTGTCACCGTGCCGGGAGGCGAGAACTATTCCCTTGTGGCAACCCGCGTGCAGTCTTGGCTGAACGAGGTCGCCGAGGAGGACCGCCTGATCGTCGTCAGCCATGGATCCTCCGGGCGCATTCTCCGCGGCCTATATGCCGGTCTCCCGAGAGAGAAGATCCCCGCATTAAGTCAACGCCACGGCGAGATCCACCGCCTATCGGATCGCCGGGTCGTGACATTTGCCCAAGAAGACGGTTCGGAAGACCTCTAACCGTCCCGCGTCAGGAGATCGCGCAGCACATAGTGCAGGATCCCGCCGTGGCGGTAGTAGTCGACCTCGTCGGCGGTGTCGATGCGGCAGAGCAAGGGAACGTCCTCCCGCGCCCCGTTCGGCCGGTGCACGGCCAGGGTGAGCGTCATGCGCGGCTCCAACCCCGCCTCGATGCCGAGGATGTCGAAGGTCTCCTCGCCCGTCAGCCCCAAGGAACGGCGATCGGCGCCGCCTTGGAACTGCAACGGCAGGACACCCATGCCGACCAGGTTCGAGCGGTGAATACGCTCGAAGGACTCGACCACCACCGCCTTGACACCCAGGAGCCGGGTGCCCTTGGCTGCCCAGTCACGGCTCGACCCGGTGCCATACTCCTTGCCGCCAACGACGATCAGCGGCACGCCCTCGGCCTGATAGCGCATGGCCGCGTCATAGATCGACATGACCTCGCCATCGGGCTGGTGCTTGGTCAGCCCGCCCTCGGTGCCTGGAACCATCTCGTTGCGGATGCGGATGTTGGCGAAGGTGCCGCGCATCATCACCTCGTGATTGCCGCGCCGCGAGCCATAGGAGTTGAAGTCGATCGGCCGCACCTGATGGCCGATCAGATATTCGCCGGCGGGACCGTCGGCCTTGATGGCCCCCGCCGGCGAGATGTGATCGGTGGTCACGCTGTCGCCGAGGATCGCCAACGGGCGGGCACCCTTGACGTCGCTCACCTCTCCCGGCTCGGCCGTCATGCCGTCGAAGAAGGGAGGATACTGAACGTAGGTACTGCCGGCGTCCCAGCCATAGGTCATGCCGGCGCCGGCATCGATCGCGCGCCACTCCTCGGGGCCCTCGAAGACGTCGGCGTAGCGGTTCTTGTACATCTCGGGCGTGATCACGCCGTCGACCACGGCGCGCACTTCCGCGTTCGTGGGCCAAACGTCCTTGAGGTAGACCGCCTCGCCGTCGCCGTTCTTGGCCAAGGGTTCGTTCAGAAGGTCCCGGGTCAGCGTCCCCGCCAGGGCGTAGGCGACCACCAGCGGCGGCGAGGCCAGGTAGTTCAGCGTCGTCAGAGGATGCACCCGGCCCTCGAAGTTGCGGTTGCCGGAGAGCACCGCGCCGACCGAGAGACCGCCGTCCTCGATCGCCTTGTGGATATTCTCGGGCAGAGGGCCGGAGTTGCCGATACAGGTGGTGCAACCATAGCCGACCAGATCGAACCCGAGGGCATCGAGATGCTCTTGCAACCCGGCGGCCACCAGGTAGTCGGTCACCACCTGACTGCCGGGCGCGAAGGAGGTCTTCACCCAGGGCTTGGTGGCGATGCCTTTCTCGTGCGCCTTCTTCGCCAGGAGCCCGGCAGCAACCAGGACGCCGGGATTGGAGGTGTTGGTGCAAGAGGTGATCGCGGCAATGACCACATCGCCCGATCGCACGGAGTAGTCGGTATCGGCAACCGGGGTGGGCGCGCCGGCGCCGGCCTGCTCGATCACCGCACCGGCCGATTCGGCCATGCCCGACAGCGCAACGCGGTCCTGCGGGCGTTTGGGCCCGGCCAGGGACGGTTCCACCGTGCCGAGATCGAGCGCCAGCGTATCGCTGAACAGCGGATCCTCGTCGCCCGCCTCGCGCCACATGCCCTGGGCCTTGGCATAGGCTTCGACGAGGGCGATGCGCTCGGGCTCGCGGCTGGAGAAGGTGAGATATCGCAGGGTCTCTGCGTCGATCGGGAAGATGCCGCAGGTGGCGCCGTATTCCGGAGCCATGTTGGCAATGGTCGCCTTGTCGGCAAGGCTCAGGCTCTCCAGGCCCGGCCCGAAGAACTCGACGAACTTGCCGACCACGCCCTTGGCGCGCAGCATTTGGGTCACGGTCAAGACCAGGTCGGTGGCCGTCGTGCCCTCCTTCAAGGCACCGGTCAGCTTCATGCCCACGACCTCGGGGATCACCATGGAGACCGGTTGGCCCAGCATCGCCGCTTCCGCTTCGATGCCGCCCACACCCCAGCCGAGGACCGCCAAGCCGTTGATCATGGTCGTGTGGCTGTCGGTGCCGACCAAGGTGTCGGGATAGGCAAGCGTGCGGCCGCCCTCCTCCTTGGTCCAGACCACCTGGGCCAAATTCTCCAGGTTGACCTGATGACAGATCCCGGTGCCAGGCGGAACGACGCGGAAATTGTCGAAGGCATTTTGGCCCCAGCGTAGAAAGGCGTATCGCTCCGCGTTCCGTCGGAACTCCATCTCGACGTTGGTCTTGAAGGCATCGGCACTGCCGAAGGCATCGACCATGACCGAATGGTCGATGACCAGATCGACCGGCGAAAGCGGGTTGATCCGCCGCGGGTCACCGCCCAGCGCGGTCATGGCCTCGCGCATGGCGGCAAGGTCGACCACCGCCGGCACGCCGGTGAAGTCCTGCATGAGGACACGGGCCGGGCGATAGGCGATTTCACGATCGGAACGGCGTTGATCGAGCCAAGCACCGATCGCCTCGATATCGGCGACGGTGACGCTCTTGCCGTCCTCGAAGCGCAGGAGGTTTTCCAGCAGCACCTTGAGCGAGAAGGGAAGTCTCGAAATATCACCCCGATGCTCGGCTGCCACCGGCAGGCTGAAATAGTCGTAGCTCTTGCCGCCAACGCTGAGCTCGCGGC
>JBFELD010000316.1:0-3693 GCA_041552375.1 Kiloniellaceae bacterium
GGCTCGCCTGGCGCGCGGTGATCACGTCATCGGCGAGCCGCCCGGTCAGCTCCTGCAGGTGGTCGAAGGTCTGCGAGAAGGTGCCCACACCGATGGTCAGCGAGCGCAGCTCGATAATCAGGTCGCGCAGCTCGGCCTGGGGGATCTGGCACTTCAGATCGTCCCAGCCTTCCCAGCCGGCACGCACCTCGAAGCCGAGGATCTGCCCGCGGCGCCCGGAGACCAGGCTGTGAACTTTGTTGGTGAAGTCGCTCGGCACCGAGATCACGACCTCGTGGATCGGCTCCAGCAACACCGGGGCGCAGTTCGGCATACCCTCGGACATGGCCAGACGGCCTGCCGTACGGAATGCTTGTTCCGAAGAATCGACCGCATGGTGCTGCCCGTCGTAGAGGGTGACCGACAGGTCGACCACCGGAAAGCCGAGCGGTCCGCGATGCAGATAGTCGCGGGCGCCGTGCTCGACCGCCGGAATGTACTGCCGCGGCACCGCGCCACCGACCACCTTGTCGATGAACTCAAAGCCGCTCCCACGCGCCAGAGGCTTGATCTCGACATGTACGTCGCCGAACTGGCCGTGGCCGCCGGTCTGACGCTTGAAGCGCGAGTGCTGCTTGGTCGGCTTGCGGATAGTTTCTTTATAGGCGGTTTGGGGCGGCTCCACCTCGACTTCGACGTTGTACTTGCTCTTCAGTCGGTCGAAAGCAATTTTGAGCTGCATTTCCCCTTGCCCCCAGAGCAGCATCTGGTGGGTATCGGCATTGTGCTCGATCGCAATCGACTCGTCCTCTTCGATCAGCTTGCCGATGCTGGAGGTCAGTTTTACCTCGTCCTGGCGGTTATGCGGCGTGACCGCGAGCGCGTAGACAGGCGAGGCAACATCGGGCCATGCCATTTCCGGTTCGGGATCGCGCCCGGCATCGGTCAAGAGATCGCCGGTAGCCACGTGCTCCATCCGTCCGAGGGCGACCAGGTCGCCGGCCTTGGCCTCGCCGGCCTTCTCATTCTCGCCGCCCATGACATGGTAGATCCCCGAAACCCGGTCGTCACCGATGGTCGTGCCGTCCGGCAGCTTGCCGCGCCACACGCGCGCCACGGAGAGCTTGCCGGTGTGCGCGGCATAGAGTGTCTTGACCACGCTGGCGGTGAAGGGTCCACCGGCCGGAACGCCGAGACGCTCGGCGGTGGCATCGACGCCGGGTCCCTCGTGACGCAGCACCTTCAATAAACGGGTGATGCCGTGCCCCAATTCGGCCGAGCCCATGAGCACCGGGACGATCTTGTCCTGGGCCAGGAATTGGCCCAGATAGCCATAGATCTCATCGCTCGCCGGGACCTTGTCCTCGAGCAGCTGCTCGAGGAGCGTGTCGTCGAAGTCGGCCAGCGATTCCAGCATCTCCTGGCGCGCGCTCTCTTCACGCTCCTGAACGGTGTCGGGCATTTCGAAAAGAACAGATTGCTTGTTCTCGTTGTATTTCCAAGCGCGCTCGCTGACCAGGTCGACGAAGCCGGTGACATCATCGCCGTCGCGGATCGGCACCTGGCGCAAGACCAGCGGGCGCGAGGACACGCTCTGCAACGCCTCCAGCACATCGCGAATGCGGGCGTTGGCCTTGTCCATCTTGTTGATGAAGACGATGTGCGGAATGCTGAACTCGTCAAGAACCTTGAAGATCGGCGACAAGGTGAGCGCCCGGTCCGGCTCGGGCGGCGCGACGATAACCGCCAGGTCCGCCGCCATCAGGCAGGTGTCGCGGTCGCGGGAGAGCTCGACCGAGCCAGGGCAATCGATGATCGACCAGGGCTCGCCCAAATATTCGAAATGAGCGAAGTTGGGCTCCACCGACATCTCGCGGCTTCGCGCCTCCGTCGAGGCGTCGCCAACGGTGTTGCCCTGCGAGATGCTGCCCTTGCGGTGGGTGGCTCCGGCGGTATGAAGGATCGCCTCCATGAGGGTCGTCTTGCCACTGGTCAGCGGTCCCACCAGGACGGCGCAGCGGGGCCCCGCGCCCTGCTCTGTGCTCATCAGTCCCTCCCTGTATTATGTATGGTCCTGCATTTTTCCGACCGACCTTGCCGGCGCGGCCTTGTCGAGGGAACGACGATAGCCCGATCCCTCAAGCGCCAATGGTTCCAAGTCGCACTGGCTCTGGCAAGGCTTAATCGGTCATGAGGGGAGGGATCGAGCCCGGTGGTCAGCGACGAGCCGGCGCGAAACGGCGGATCAGCGGAGATGGCATCCACCCGCCATGCCGCGTTTTTCGAAGTACTACTGGTGATAGTCCTCGGCCATGTGGAAGGGCCCAGCGGGTTCGATCTCGGTCACCGGCGGATGCGCGAGACGTCCCGAGGCCTCCAGCCGCGCCTTCGACGCGCGCGCGGTGGCCTCCTGGTCGGGGTTATGGAAATATACGGCCGAGCGGGACTGGGTGCCGATATCGGGGCCTTGGCGGTTCAGGGTCGTCGGGTCATGGATCTGCCAGAAATACTCGACCAGCTCCTCGTAGGAGACCAACGCTGGATCGAAAGTCACCCGAACCGCTTCGGCATGGCCGGTCGTCCCGCTGCAGACCGACCGGTAGTCGGCATCTGGGGTCGTGCCGCCTGTGTAGCCCACACAGGTTTCCGCCACGCCCTCCAAGCGCCGAAAGGCGGCTTCCACGCCCCAAAAGCAGCCGGCTGCAAAGGTCGCTTTCTGCATCGTTTTCGATCCTTCCTTGGCCCATGCGTCCACTACGGTCATAGCATCTATTTAGAGTGCGGACGCCTCAATTCCAGACCTGCGATCACCTTCTAGGGTGCAGCGGCCCTCCCTTCGACAAAAGGCTCGAGTGCGCGCACGACCTCGGCATGGCTCGGCGTCGGCACGCCAGCCGCCTGACTGAGGCGCACCACCGCGCCGTTGAGCCACGGTAGCTCGAGCCGGTTGCCCTGTTCCAGATCGGTCGCCATCGACGCTTTGAGGGTCTTCGGCATCGCAGCCACGCCCGCGATCAACTTGTCCTCGACCCCCGAAGACAACTCAATCCCCTTGGCCCGCGCCAGCGCGCCGGTCTCGCGTACCAGAGCCTCGAAGAAGGCTCGGCGCTCGGGGTCGCCAAGGATCTCTCCTGTCGTCATGCGGTAGTAAGCGGTGGCCCCGGCGGTGCCGGTCAGGATGATGAACTTGGTCCAGAGATGGCGCTCGATGTCCTCGGACAAGACCGCATCGACGCCGGCGCCCTCGCAGACCGAGAGGAAGTCCTCGAGTCGCCTCGAGCGCGAGCGATCCATCTCGCCGAAGAAGATCTGGGCGAAGTCGCTCTCATGCGCGATGACGCCCGGCTCGGCGATATGGGCAAAGATCCGGGCCACCCCGCCGACCGCGTGATCCGCGCCCAGGATTTCGGCCACACGCCCCGGCCCCTCGACCCCGTTCTGCAGGGTGATCACCGCGGTCGTGGGGTGCAGGACCGGACGGGCGACTTCGATTGCCTCGTCGAGGCTGTACATCTTGGTGCAGAGCAAGACGACGTCGCATGGACCGGTACGCTTCGGATCCTCGTGGATCGCGGGCCGCGCGACCAAAATCTCATGCGGCGCCGTCAGG
Source organism: Kiloniellaceae bacterium (assembly GCA_041552375.1). Taxonomy (GTDB): domain Bacteria; phylum Pseudomonadota; class Alphaproteobacteria; order Kiloniellales; family Kiloniellaceae; genus JAJFGK01. The sequence goes on from JBFELD010000316.1 coordinate 3,590, forward strand.
ACCCGCAGACCCCGTTCGCGCATCGCCGCCGCGTGCCGGCCGCGAACAGCGAAAATGACTTCGTTGTCGCTTTGGGCCAAACGCGCACCGAAATACCCACCGAC
>JBFELD010000317.1:0-3691 GCA_041552375.1 Kiloniellaceae bacterium
CTGGCTGGCGTTCAGAACGGGTATCGGCATGGGCTGGGAATCTCGCGGCGTCGGCCCCCGTACCGACGGGGGGAACGACTCAGAGCAGACCGCGCAGCGCGCGGCATCAGACTACTTGAAGCTCTGACCGATGGCGCGGCCGAACGAGATCTCGCCGTTGTCGATGCGGAGGTTGAAGCCGCAGTCCGGATTGGTGCAACGCCGGACATGTCCCGCCTCGGCGCGTTCGGCCGGCCAGCCGCAGGCCCCGCAGTAGCGATGTCGCCGGTTCCAGTGAACGAGACCTCGGGCATAAGCCAGCAGGGCGCCCTCCTCCGCCGGCAAGAGCGGGCCGAACTCGCGCAGGTCGCGGAACTCGCCGCCGCCTCGAAGGACAGGGTGAGCGAGAGGGTCTTCGGCACCCGACAAATCGATGCAGAAGCGTCCTGCACCTTCCTCCAGGCCGAGGAAAAGGATCTGATGCCCGTCCCGGAGCAGGTGTTCCGCCTGGCCGGGGCTCAGCCATAAGGGAGACAGTTCGGTGCTCACCAGATGGCGTGAGCGCCAGAGCGCCAACACCTTCGTATCGGGCCGGGCGAGCCGGCGCTCGAGCCACAGCGGGTCTCCACGCCGATGGTCGGCGCGGTCGATGCGCGCACCGCTGTAAAAGTTGATCCGCTGGATCCCGTAACGCTCGTTCATGGCCCCTGATCGCTCACGATCGCGGAGCCTCGCATAGGCTCGCGCTGCACGCAATCGGCACCCTTGCCACCTTCGCCCGGCTGCGGCAGGCTCCCCGGCGGAGAGTAATGCATGAGAATTCGCAACGTCTTGGTCCTGTTCCTGGGCCTGCTTTTGATCCCGATCCTCGCTCAGCCCGCCGTCAACGTGGCCCCGGCGTCGGCCGCGGTCTGCCGCCCCTTTCCCCGCAACGGCGAGAGGGTCTTCCACATCGTGCGCTTCGACCAGGTTCTCGGCGAGACCCGCTATCGTTTCTCGCGGGACGACGAGGTCTTCGTCGTTCGCGTCGACAGCGCCTATGCGATCGGACCGGCCGCGGCCCCACTCTATCGCTTCGAGCATCACAGCGAGGAGATCTGGCGTGACGGCCGGTTACGGGCCCTCACCTCCGATACCCGTGAGAACGGAGAACGCTGGCGACTGCGCATGGATTGGGACGGCTACCAGCTCTCCGGCACGGTCAACGGTACCTCGCTTGCCGTTTCCGGGCTGGTGGTGCCGACCAGCCTGTGGCATCGCGACACTCCCAAGAGCGAGGTCCTCTTCAGTGTCGTCGATGGCCTGGTCCGGCCGATCAGGGTCTACAGCCTGGGTTCGCGCGAGGTCAGCATCGACGATCGCTCGTTCGCCGCGGATGGCTATGTCCTCACCGGCGCCTTCCAACGCAAGGTTTGGTACGACGAGGAATGCCAGCTCGTCGGCGCGGCTTTCCTCGGCTATGACAGCCGCGAGGTGACGATGGAGCTGCGGTCGATCGAGGCGCCGTGAAATCCGGTCTTGCCCAGATGGGCGCAATTGCGGATAAATGCCCTCGGAAGGCTGGCGGCGGACGGATCGCTCGCCAACCCGGTCAGGTCCGGAAGGAAGCAGCCGTAACGAGTTTCCGGTCCGGGTCGTTGTCCAGCCTTCCACCCGCGCCTGGCGATCGTGTGCTTGGCCATATCGGGCGGAGAGCCGGCTAGATCGATCCAATGACCCGGCGCGGCCCGAAACCCCGAGGAACGGAACGGTGGGCCGGCGGCGAACCGGCCTCGAAGGCAAAGCCGACATGACAGAAGCGCAAGCGGATAGCGGTCCCTATCGCGTACTGGCGCGGAAGTACCGCCCGACCAGCTTCGACGATCTGATCGGGCAAGGCGCCTTGGTGCGCGTGCTGACCAACGCGCTCGAAGGCGACCGCCTGGCACAAGCCTTCATCCTCACCGGTGTGCGCGGTGTGGGGAAAACCACCTCGGCCCGCATCATCGCCCGTGCCCTGAATTGTGTCGGCCCCGACGGCGAGGGTGGGCCCACCCCCCGGCCGTGCGGCGTCTGCGCGCCCTGCCAAGCCATCGCCGAGGACCGGCACATCGACGTGGTCGAGATGGACGCGGCCAGCCGCACCGGCGTCGGCGACATTCGAGAGTTGATCGACGGGGTCCGCTACCGGCCCGTGGAAGCGCGGCGCAAGGTCTACATCATCGATGAAGTTCACATGCTTTCGACCGCCGCCTTCAACGCCCTCTTGAAGACCCTTGAGGAGCCGCCGGAGCACGTGGTCTTCATCTTCGCGACGACCGAGATCCGAAAGGTTCCCGTTACCGTGCTCTCGCGCTGCCAGCGTTTCGACCTGCGCCGCGTCGACCAGGCGGGCCTGGAGAGCCATTTCACGGCGATCTGCGAAAAAGAGGCCGTTTCGGCCGAGGCCGAGGCCATAAGGCTGATCGCCAGGGCCGCCGACGGCTCGGTGCGTGATGGCTTGTCACTGCTCGATCAGGCGATCGCGCTTGCCGGCGGCGACCCGGTCACCGAGGCCGAGGTGCAGGCCATGCTCGGCCTCACCGACCGCACACGGATCTTCGATCTCTTCGATTTTCTGATGAAAGGCGAGGCGGCGCCGGCACTGGAACTGCTGGATGAGCTCTACCGAGCCGGTGCCGATCCGGCGGTGGTGATCCAGGACCTGTTGGAGCTGACCCACGCCCTCAGCCGGGCAAAGCTGGTGCCCGAGAGCCTGACCGGAGAGCCGGAGGCCGAGCGCACGCGCGGCGCCGCCATGGCCGAGGCCTTGGGCCTGGTGGATCTGGGGCGTTGCTGGCAACTCCTCCTGAAAGGGCTTGCCGAGGTCCGCACCGCGCCGCACGCCCGCCAAGCGGCGGAGATGGTGCTGATCCGGCTGCTCCACGCAAGCAGCCTGCCGGCACCGGCCGACCTGGTGCGCCGATTGCGCGAGGAAGCCAAGACACCACCCGCGCCCTCCCCCCCGGGCCAACCGGACCCCGGTCAAGCGCAGCAGCCTGCCTCCCAGAGTGGGGCCGTCACCCAACACGCCGGGACGGCCACCACCTCGAGCGGCGCCTCGGCGCGTCTGGCAATGCCCGACAGCGAGCCGGACATCGACCCGGTCCCGCAGCAAACGCAGACTGCCCCCCTCTCCACCGCACATGAGCCGCATGACCTCGAGGCGGTCGTCCGCCTAGCCGAGGACGCGGGGGAAATGATGCTGGCGAGCCATCTGAAGCGCGATCTCCATCTGGTGCGCTTCGAGCCCGGTCGCATCGAGTTCCGGCCCGGGGAACGGGCGCCGAGTGGCATGGCGCCGGATCTCGGCAAATTTCTTGGCGAGCATACCGGCCGGCGCTGGATGGTGACGCTCTCGCAGGCCGAGGGCGAGCCGACGCTACACGAGCGCCGGACGCGCGAGAACGAACAGCGTCGCGAACAAGCCCTCGAGCATCCCCTGGTCAAGGCGACGCTCGAGGCGTTTCCCGGCGCCAGCGTATCGGTGCCCCGTGACAAAACCGGCGGCGGGTCGCCGGCGGATGATCACGACACCCTCTCAGACAAGAGCGAGGACGGCGAATGAAGAACCTTGGCCAAATGATGAAACAGGCCCAGGAGATGCAGGCCAAGATGATGGAGCTTCAGGAAGCCTTGGCCGACAAGGAGGTAGAGGGCGTGGCCGCGGCGGGCATGGTCAGAGTGACGATGA
>JBFELD010000318.1:0-3679 GCA_041552375.1 Kiloniellaceae bacterium
CGCCAGCACCACCGGTGATGATGTCGAAATCGCTTCAAACCTGGAACAGGGGTTGATCGCCTACAAAGCCGGCCGCTACGAGGACGCCTTCGCCGCCTGGATGCCCCTGGCCAAGGATGGTGTGCGCCGCGCGCAATTCTATGTCGGCGGGCTCTACCATGACGGTCAGGGCGTGGCGCCGGACCGCCTGGAAGCGCACTACTGGGTCTCCCTAGCGCAGCAGTCGGGCTATCCGCCCTCCGAGGATCTTTTGGAGAAGATCACCGCAGAGATGTCGGACACGGAATTGCAGGAAGCCCGGACCCGACTGCTCTCTTCGACCGAAGGCAAGCTCGCCGAGGACTGAATACACCGAGCCTCACGCCGCCCCGGCCACATCGAGGCCGTTGCGGAAGAGCGAATCCAACCGCTGCAAGCTCTTGGTGACGGCCCGCCCGTCGGGAAGGCTTCCATCGTCCGGCAAATCCAGGTGGATGCCCTCGGGAGAACATCGCAACTGCGTGCGCGCCAGAAGACCGGGCATCGCCGCGGAGACGCGATAAGCGAGTCTGAGGGCCTCACCCAGCAACTCGGCCATGTGGCGCCGGTCGGCCGGCAACAGCGTCAATGCCTGTCGGCCTTCGATGTCGGTTGGGTCGCCACCATACCGGCAGTAGAGAGTGTAGGCGACGAATAGCCGGCCCGGGTGGTCGATTGCAATAAAGGGATGTTGGAGCACACGCTCGAAGGCTTGCTGGGGCCGATGCTCGACATGTTCTCGCCAGACCAGGTCCGATAGCCAGCAGGCGGCCTGCCGAAGGCGGCGTTGGTCCTCGTCCTCGTCCGTCAAGAGGGGATCGGTCCACTGCATCAGGGCTTCGCCGAGGTCACCGAACCGTGCCTCTCTCCGGCCCATCTCTCTTGCCGTGGCAATCAGCGGATCCCTCTGCCGATCTCGCTTGGTCAGCTGGCTGAAGAGATAACCCTCGCGCAGTCCATAGGCGGAAAACACGGCCCGTCCCGCACCGGTGAGCCGAAAGATCTCCTGCGCAAGGCTGGCGCCGAAGGGCGCTGCTTGAAGTCGCAAGGAAGATATCGAGATCAAGCGCTTTAACGCCTTAGGGTCCCGCTCCATGGCACGTCGCGACAGCCGGCGCATGCGTCGGGCGTCCACCTCGTAACCATGAATAATCTTCAAGGGATAACGCTCCAGCGCCATGAAGAGTCGTGCCAAATTGCGCCAGGTTCCCCCGACCGGATAGAAGGTCTTGCCGGTGAGCCCGTCCAGCCAATCGACGTCGGCCAGTATCGCGCGCGCGCTTTTCGCGGCCCGCGCGGGATCGTCGTCACCGAGACCCATCAGGCGGAAAGTCCCCAGCGGCAAGGTAACGCCACGGCCGATCCGACCATCGCGAATTTCGACCAATTCAAGGCTGCCGCCACCGAGGTCACCCATGAGGCCATCGGCATCAGGAATGGTCGCCAGAACCCCTTCAGCGGAAAAGTGCGCTTCCTCCTGCCCGCTCAGGAGCGTGACCGCCTCGCCGGTCTCCTGCTCGACCGCCTCGACGAACGCCGGTCCGTCCACGGCGTCGCGCACGGCGGCCGTGGCCAACATGGACACGCGCTTGACCCCCATCTCCCGCACCAGGCGCGAAAAGCGCCTCAGATTGGGAAGGGCGAGATCGACACCTTCCGGGTCGAGCTGTCCGGTCGTCTGTATGTGCCGCCCCAGCCCGCACAGGACTTTTTCATTGAACAGCACCTCCGGCGCGCGCCGTCGTCCATCGAAGACGACCAGACGTATTGAATTCGAGCCGATATCGATCAAGGCGAGCCGGCGATCGGCCGACCGTCGGGTCCCGGTCATCGTGTCACACTAACTTTTTTTCGGAAGAACCAGCTTGGGCATTCGTCGCGATCGCTTCAGGGCAGAGCCCCGTCCGGAAAGGGAAGGATTGGTCATGAAGTAGCGGTGGGCACTGAAGGCCTTTGGGCCGGCATCGACGCGCCGGTAGTCGCCATTACCGCTGAGAATCCAGGTTTGTGCCTCGTCCTTGAGGTTGGCGACCATAATCTGGTCCAACACCTGCTTGTGGACGGTAGGATTGTCGACCGGGATTAGAGTCTCGATCCGGCGGTCGAGGTTGCGCGGCATCCAATCCGCCGAGGAAATGAACACCTTCGCCTCACTCGACGGCAGGTCCTTCCCGGCGCCAAAGCAAATGATGCGGCTATGCTCGAGGAACCGCCCGATGATGCTCCGCACGCGGATGTTTTCCGAAAGGCCGGGAACACCCGGACGCAAGCAGCAGATCCCGCGGATGACGAGATCGATCGAAACGCCGGCCTTGGAGGCGGCATAGAGCCGGTCGATGACGCCGGGATCGACCAGGGAGTTGAGCTTTACCCAGATCGCCGCCGGCCGGCCGGCCTTGGCGTGGGCGATCTCCTCGTCGATCAATGTCTCGACGGTTTGGCGCAGCGAAAGCGGCGATATGGAAATCTTCTCCAAATCGCGCGGCCGGGCATAGCCGGTCATGAAGTTGAAGATCCGGGCCGCGTCTCGGCAAAGCGAAGGATCGCAGGAAAAGAATGACAGGTCGGTATAGATCCGCGCGGTGATCGGGTGGTAGTTGCCGGTCCCGTAATGGACATAGTGGCGCAAGCTGCCACCCTCGCGGCGAACCACGAGCGAGATCTTGGCGTGGGTCTTGATGTTCATGAACCCGTAGACGACCTGAACCCCGGCACGCTCCAGGTCGCGTGCCCACCTGATGTTACGCTCCTCGTCGAAGCGGGCCTTGAGCTCGACCATCGCCGTGACCGTCTTGCCGGCCTCCGCCGCCTCAACCAGAGCGGCAACAATGGGCGAATTTTCGGAGGTCCGGTAAAGGGTCTGTTTGATCGAGACCACCGCCGGGTCGTTCGCCGCCTGGCGCAGGAACTGCACCACCACGTCGAATGATTCGTAGGGGTGGTGAACCACGATGTCCTTGGCCTGGATGGCGGCGAAACAATCGCCGCCGAAGTCACGAATCCGCTCGGGAAAACGCGCGATATAGGGCTCGAATTGGAGGTCCGGACGGTCGTCGGTGATAAGCTGATCGATATCGACCAGACCGAGAAGACCTTTCAAGCGGTAGACATCCTCCTGTGCCACCTGCAGCTCCTTCGTCACGAAGGCGCGCAGACTGTCGGGCATGTCCGCATCGACAGTCAGGCGTATCACCGAACCGCGGCGGCGACGGCGTAGCGCCGATTGGAAGACCTGCATGAGGTCTTCGGCCTCCTCCTCGATTTCGATGTCGCTGTCGCGCAGCACCCGGAAGAACCCGATACCGCGAACCTCGAAGCCGGGGAACAGGTCGTCGAGGAACAGGCGCACGATATCCTCGTGCTTGAGAAACCGCGCCTGCTTGCCGGGCAGGCGAACGAACCGGTCGATCTGGTGCGGCAGCGGGATCAGGCCGTTCAGCTGGGTTCCATCGTCGTGGTTCTCCAGATCCAGCACCATCGAAAACCCGCGATTGGGAATGAAGGGAAAGGGGTGGGCCGGGTCGATGGCGATCGGGGTCAGGACCGGATAGATCTGATCCTGAGATTTTGTAGCCCCTTCAGGGGTCAGCCCAAAGCCGGGTCCTGTGGGCCAGGATTCTTTATTTAAGAGCTCTCTGAGGCTCTGTGTTCTCTGTGAGAG